>NZ_JBBMEI010000022.1:0-53118 GCF_040096655.1 Blautia intestinihominis
AGGCAAGCAGTATTGGTGTCATGGACGCACCCTGAAAAAAGGCGGTATCCCGCCAGATTTCAGATGCTCTGGTAACTTGTTGCCGAGTAGTTCACAGACTAGCCAATATATGTGTTTGAAACATCTGGTAAATCCAAAAACTTCCCACACCGATATGGTATGGGAAGTTTTTGAATATTATTTCTGGTAAAATTCCTGAATACGATCCATCTGGGATGTCATATTGGAAAAAAGTGCATCCACGATCGCCAGGGCGCACATGGACTCTACAACAACAACGGCTCTCGGCACGATAACAGGATCATGGCGGCCATGGATCTCAAGAGAAGTTTCCTCTCCGCTGTCTGTGACCGTGTTCTGTGGCTGGCTGATGGACGGGGTTGGTTTGATCGCAGCGCGGAGGATGATCTCGCTTCCGTCACTCATTCCACCCATAATGCCGCCGGCGTGATTGGAATTCTTGGTGATCTGTCCGTTTTCCATATGGAAACCATCGTTGTCCTCGGAGCCTTTCATCGCAGAAACCTGGATTCCATCGCCAATCTCCACCGCTTTGACAGCACCGATCGACATGACTGCCTCGGCAAGAACGGCGTCCAGTTTTTCAAAGACCGGATTTCCGAGACCGGCAGGAACGTTTTTGATTCGGCATTCGATGATACCGCCTGCGCTGTCCTGATTCTTCATGCATTCTTCTAGATAAGCCCCTGCTGCCTCGGCTGCCTTGGCGTCCGGCATATAGAAAGCGTTTTTGCTGATCTCTTCTGCATCAAAACTTTCGATCTTTACAGGTCCAATAGATTTGGTGTAGGTGTAGAAAGAGATCTCGAGAGTTTCAAGAATCTTTGCTGCGATCGCCCCTGCTGCCACACGACCGATCGTCTCACGTCCTGAAGAACGGCCGCCTCCGCGGTAATCACGGAAACCATATTTGGCATCAAACGTAAAATCGGCATGTCCCGGACGATAGGTGTAAGCGATGTTGCCGTAATCCCTGGAACGCTGGTCTGTGTTTCTGACTATGAGTGAGATCGGAGTTCCGGTTGTTTTTCCCTCAAAGACACCAGAGAGGATCTCTACAAGATCGCCTTCCTTACGTGCGGTGGTGTAGCGGCTCTGACCAGGCTTACGGCGGTCAAGGAATTTCTGGATATCTTCTTCGTTGAGAGAAAGACCGGCAGGGCAGCCGTCTACGACAGCTCCGAGAGCCTTGCCATGGGATTCTCCCCAGGTGGTAACGGTAAAATGATTCCCAAAACTTGATTTATTCATAAATATATGATTCCTTCCTGAAATATACTGTCCGATATGGTAAAAACCATGCAGACAACCATATTTTAACACGTTAACCCGTGAAAAACAACAGGATAGACAAGGTTTCCGGTGCTTCTATTAAAATTGTGTAAATCCAAAACGGTTGGAATTGACAAAGAACAACACACAACTTATAATGAAAATTGTGTTTGACCTATGGGTTAACAAAAGTTGCTGTGAATGAAATGAGCAGTAACAGACAAATAAGAGTGGAAGGGGAGTGGAATCGTGGTTAGAATGTTTCGAACATCAGATGGAGCGATCCATGAGATTCAGGAACCGCAGGACGGCTGCTGGGTTGCACTGACAAATCCGACAGCGACAGAGATTTTTGAAATTTCAGAACAGTTCCAGATTGAGGTCGACGACCTGCGAGCTCCTTTGGATGAGGAAGAGCGTTCCCGTATCGAGGTAGAGGACACTTACACACTGATCCTGGTGGATGTCCCGATGATCGAGGAGCGTAATGATAAGGACTGGTATGGTACTATTCCGCTTGGTATCATTGTCACAGACAAAATGATCTTTACGATCTGCCTGGAAGACACACAGGTACTGACGAGATTTATGGAAGGGCGTGTCCGCAATTTCTTTACTTATATGAAGACACGTTTTATCCTGCAGATCTTGTACAGAAATGCAAGTATGTACCTGCGCTATCTGCGTATTATTGACAAGAAGAGTGAACAGGTGGAGGAGAAACTTCACTTTTCACCGCGAAATCAGGAGCTGATCGAGCTTCTGGAACTGGAGAAATCACTGGTATACTTTACGACATCTCTTCGTTCCAATGAAGCTGTTCTGGAGAAACTGATCAAGATCGAGAGCATCAAGAAGTATCCGGAGGACACCGAACTTCTTGAGGATGTTATCATCGAGAACACGCAGGCGATCGAGATGGCGAATATCTACAGTGGTATCCTTGCCAACATGATGGATGCGTTTGCGTCAGTTATTTCCAACAACCTGAATGACGTCATGAAGATCCTGTCTGTGATCACGATCGTTATGAGTATCCCGACGATCGTGTTCAGCGCTTATGGAATGAATCTGAATCCCTCAGGTATGCCGTTTTCCAGCATACAGTGGGGATTCCTGATCGTCATACTGCTTTCGATCGTGGCAAGTATCGTGGCGGCGATCTTCCTGTCAAAAAAGAAATATTTCTAACATTTCTAGCAGGGGGATTCATCTTTCCAAACAGTATAATGACTGAAAAGGAGAAAAAGTGATTTTATGAATTGGATTGATAAACTGGAACGTAAGTTTGGACGATTCGGGGTTGAGAACCTGACGATGTATGTGATCATCTGTTATGTGGTGGGGTATTTTCTGACTTACCTGAATCCGAATCTGATGGATATGATGAGCCTTGATGTGGCAAAGATCCTTCACGGACAGGTTTGGAGACTTGTGACCTGGGTGATCTACCCGCCAAGCACAGGAAATTTCCTGCTGTTTGTGATCTCTATCCTGTTTTTCTATTATCCGATTGGAACTTCTCTGGAACGTACCTGGGGTGCTTTTCGATATACCCTGTATATTTTTTCCGGACTGTTCTTTGTGCTGATCGCCGCTTTTCTGACTTATTTTATAACAGGTGGTTATGTTACGATCGGTGGAGTGAGCTACATGATTGGCGGCGGAGTGTTTACGACATATTACGTCAGTCTTTCTGTATTTCTTGCTTATGCGATGTCATGCCCGGATATGCAGATCCTTTTGTGGTTTGTGATCCCGATTAAGATGAAATGGATGGCGATCGTCTATGGTGCGATCATTCTTTATGATATGATCACATACCTGAGAGTCGGACTCTGGGTAATGGCAGTTCCGATCATTGCCTCTCTTCTGAACTTCGTGCTGTTCTTCTTCAGCACAAGAAACATGCAGCGATATAATCCTAAGGAAGTTCACAGAAGAAGAGAGTTCAAGAAAGCGGTCGCACAGAGCAGAGTCAATCCGGCAACAGGAGGTATCACCAAGCACAAATGCGCAATCTGCGGCAGAACAGAGAAGGACGATCCGAACCTGGAATTCAGATTCTGTTCCAAATGCAATGGAAATTATGAGTATTGTCAGGATCATCTGTTTACGCATCAGCATGTGAAATAACAGGTAATAATAAAAACGAGGAGATATACATTATGAAAAAAGAGCCGTTTGTAACATTAGACAAGCTGAAAGAGATTACAGCACAGTATCCGACACCGTTTCATCTCTACGATGAAAAAGGAATCCGCGAGAATGCAAAAGCATTAAAAGAAGCATTCGCATGGAACAAAGGCTTCAAAGAATTTTTTGCTGTAAAGGCAACTCCGAACCCGTATCTGATCCAGATCCTTCAGGAGTACGGCTGTGGCTGCGACTGCTCTTCCATGACAGAGCTGATGCTTTCCAAGGCGATCGGATGCAAAAAAGGTGATATCATGTTCTCTTCCAACGATACTCCGGAAGCAGAATTCCGTTATGCAGATGAGATCGGCGGAATCATCAACCTGGATGATATCACACATATCGAAGCAGTAGAGCGTGCTGTAGGCAAGATCCCGGAGACGATCAGTTGCCGTTACAATCCGGGCGGTGTGTTCAAGATCAGCAATGATATCATGGACAACCCTGGAGATGCAAAATACGGAATGACAACAGAGCAGATCTTTGACGCTTTCCGTATCCTCAAATCCAAAGGAGCCAAGAATTTCGGTATCCATGCATTCCTTGCCAGCAATACCGTAACAAATGAGTATTATCCGATGCTTGCAAAAGTAATGTTCGAACTGGCAGTAAAACTTCACGAAGAGACAGGAGCAGACATCAAGTTCATCAATCTTTCCGGTGGAATCGGAATCCCGTACAGACCAGATCAGACTCCGAATGATATCCGAGTGATCGGTGAAGGTGTCCGCAAGGTATATGAGGAAGTTCTTGTTCCGGCTGGAATGGACGACATTGCGATCTACACAGAACTTGGACGTTTCATGATGGGACCGTATGGCTGCCTGGTAACAAAAGCCATCCATGAGAAACACACCCACAAAGAATATGTCGGTGTAGATGCCTGCGCAGTAAACCTGATGCGCCCGGCTATGTATGGTGCATACCATCATATCACCGTTATGGGCAAAGAGGACAAACCATGCGATCATCTCTACGACATCACAGGATCTCTCTGCGAGAATAACGACAAATTTGCGATCGACCGTTACCTTCCGGAGATCGAGATGGGCGACCTGCTTGTAATCCACGATACAGGAGCACACGGATTTGCAATGGGTTACAATTACAATGGTAAACTCAAATCCGCAGAGATCCTTCTCCATGAGGATGGAAGCTTCGAGATGATCCGAAGAGCAGAGACACCGAAGGATTATTTTGCAACTTTCGACAGCTTCCCGATCTATGAGAAACTTCTTGAGGACGAAGATAAACTTTACAAATAATTTTTGTTATTATTACAGATAATTCCAAAAAACACTTGCAGAGAACCGGAAATTATGATAATATAATTTTCGGTTCTTGTGCCGCTGTGGCGGAATTGGCAGACGCACTTGACTCAAAATCAAGCGGGAAACCGTGCCGGTTCGAGTCCGGCCAGCGGCACTTACAGAAGCTCTCTGAATGGTTCAGGGAGCTTTTTTCTGCCCTTAAATAACTTCCAGTCGAAAAACGCTTTATGAAAAGTTTATAAAAATTCATACAATGAACATTGAATAACCATGAAAAAAATGGTATGGTACATGACATAAATGATTTCGAAAGAATACGGGAATGCTGAATATACCGAATGATTTCGAAGAGATGGAGGACAGAAGATAAATGAAATTTGGTAACAAGAAACCAGAAAAGATACCAATGTATGTCTATTACATCATTGCCGGTATCATTATCATTCTTCTGAACATGCTCGTAGTTCCGGCAGTGCAGGAACGAAGCGTGCAGAAGACAGATTATTCTACTTTCATACAGAGCGTGGAGAAGGGTGAAGTCACCAAGGCCACAGTAGAAGAAAATTATATTTACTATGAGATCGGCTCCGAGGATTCAGACGATGCCGTTCTCTGCAAGACCGTCAAAATGGACGACCCGGATCTTGTAAACCGTCTGCTGGATGCAGATGTGACCATGGACGAAGTACTTCCTGAGAGCCCGTCTATCTTTATGACACTTCTTTTGAGCTATGTAGTGCCGATCGTGATCTTTATCTTTATCGGACGCTGGCTCAGCAAGAAGATGATGGCATCCATGGGCGGCGGCCCTGGAGGAGCGATGTCCTTTGGAAGGAGCAATGCCAAAGTCTACGTCAAATCATCCACAGGGATCAAGTTTTCTGATGTGGCAGGAGAGGACGAGGCGAAGGAGCTTCTGACAGAGATCGTTGACTATCTCCACAATCCGCACAAATATACAGAGATCGGAGCTTCCATGCCAAAAGGTGCCCTCCTTGTAGGCCCTCCAGGAACAGGTAAGACCCTTCTTGCCAAGGCTGTTGCAGGTGAGGCAGAAGTACCATTTTTCTCTATCTCCGGTTCTGAGTTTGTAGAGATGTTTGTTGGTATGGGTGCCGCCAAGGTCCGTGACCTTTTTAAACAGGCGAATGAGAAAGCACCTTGTATTGTCTTCATCGATGAGATCGATACCATTGGTAAGAAGCGTGACGGTGCCGGATTCACAGGCGGTAACGATGAGCGTGAGCAGACACTGAACCAGCTTCTGACAGAGATGGATGGTTTTGACGGCTCCAAGGGTGTTGTGATCCTTGCCGCAACAAACCGCCCGGATTCCCTGGACCCGGCACTTCTCCGTCCGGGACGTTTTGACCGGAGGATCCCTGTAGAACTTCCAGATATCCAGGGACGTGAGGAGATCCTCAAAGTCCATGCGAAGAAGATCAAGATTGCAGATACCGTCAGATTTGACGAGATCGCCAAGGCAGCAGCAGGTGCTTCCGGTGCAGAACTTGCCAACATCGTCAATGAGGCAGCTCTCCGTGCTGTCCGTGACGGACGTAAGTTCGCAACACAGGCAGACTTCGAGGAGAGTATCGAGGTTGTTATCGCCGGTTATCAGAAGAAGAACCGTGTGCTTTCCAACAAGGAGAAACTGATCGTATCCTACCATGAGATCGGGCATGCGCTGGTCGCTGCGAAGCAGACAGAGTCCGCACCGGTCCACAAGATCACGATCATCCCGCGTACTTCCGGTGCGCTTGGATACACCATGCAGGTCGATGAGCAGGAACACTACCTCATGACCAAAGAAGAACTGGAAAACAAGATCGCTACATTCACCGGTGGACGTGCGGCGGAGGAGCTGATCTTCCACTCCATCACAACCGGAGCATCCAACGATATCGAGCAGGCGACCAAGATCGCAAGAGCGATGATCTCACGCTATGGTATGAGTGATGATTTTGATATGGTTGCGATGGAAACAGTCAGCAACCAGTATCTTGGCGGCGATTCCAGCCTTGCATGCTCTTTTGAGACACAGACACTTCTGGACAAGAAGGTTGTAGACCTTGTCCGCACCCAGCATGAGAAGGCGCTCAAGATCCTTCAGGATAATATCGGCAAGCTTCATGAGCTGGCGAAGTATCTCTATGAACATGAGACGATCACAGGCGAAGAATTCATGAAGATCCTTGAGGCTCCGTCAGAGATCCCGGGTGTAAGCCTTACAAAAGAATAAAAGACACCGCTATTTTGAGCGTGCGGCAGAAGAACAGAAGACAGTTCCGGCGAAATTCGTTGAGAACTGTCTTTTTTTATGCTATACTACGAAGAAGAATGAATACTGCCCGGTCGGAATGGGCAGCCAGACAGAAATAAGGGAGGTGCAGTCGGTGTCGGGAATGGATTGCAGAACAGCAGAGAGTATGGTCACACGTTTTATCGATCACAGTCTGTCTGTGAATGAACTGGAGGAATTTCTGGATCATATAGAGACCTGTCCCTCCTGCTATGATGAACTGGAGACTTATTTTATCGTACATGAGGCAATGCAGCAGCTTGATGAGAAGGAGGACGGGACAGTCCTTGACTTTAAGAAACTTCTGGAGCAGGAGATCCGGAGATCCAGACGTTCTATCCGCCAGACGCGAGGGATTCGCTTTACCGTAGGCCTTATCAGCATGGCAGCAGCTGTAGCCTTATGTGTATTTGTGATTTTTGTTATATTGGGAGTATGAGCAACAGGAGGACAGAAACTTGAGTGAAAAAATATTATTGATAGATGGACACAGCATACTGAACCGCGCTTTTTATGGGCTTCCGGATCTGACCAATTCAGAGGGGAAACATACAGGCGCGGTTTATGGATTTTTGAATATCCTTTTCCGCATTCTTGAGGAGGAAAAACCAGATTATCTGACTGTTGCGTTTGACCTTCATGAGCCGACGTTCCGCCATAAGATGTACGAGGCATACAAAGGCACGAGAAAGCCGATGCCGTCAGAACTGCGTGAGCAGGTACCTCTGATCCGGGAAGTACTCACGTCCATGGGAGTCAAGACCGTATCCATGGCAGGATATGAGGCAGATGACCTTCTTGGCACACTGGCGTTCCGAAGTGAGAAACAGGGGATGGATGTCACAATCCTTTCCGGAGACCGTGACCTTCTCCAGCTTGCGACAGACAAGATTATGATCCGTCTGCCAAAGACATCCCGGGGCAAGACAACGATCGAGAATTTCCATGCAGAGCAGGTTCTGGAGAAATATCAGGTAACACCGCCGCAGATCATTGAACTCAAGGCCCTGATGGGAGACTCCGCCGACAATATCCCGGGGATCCCGGGTGTCGGAGAGAAAACAGCGACCAAACTGATCGTACAGTATGGCTCCATTGAGAATGCACACGAGCATCTCGAGGAAGTGAAGCCAAACAAGGCGAAGGAATCTCTCAGGGAGCACTACGATCTGGCAGTCTTAAGCAAGACTCTGGCAACGATCAACACGGACAGCCCGCTGGAATTTGCCTACGAGGAGGCAAGGCTTCAGGATCTTTATACGCCGGAAGCTTACGAACTTTGCAAACGTCTGGAATTCAAGAACCTTTTGAGCCGTTTTGATGCGGCAAGTGTGTCACAGCAGACGATGACAGATGACTTTTTTACCTGCGAAGACCTTTCTGGGGCAGAGGCACTTTTCCAGAAGGCAGCAGCGAAGCCTTATGTCGGCGTAGAACTTCTCTGTGACAGGGAAGACGTTTACGGAGTCGGGATCGCACTGGAGGAAGAGGAAGTTTATCATATTCCGGCGCAGGGGCTTATGACAGGCGACTATCTCTGCGGTAAATTAAAAGAACTCGCCGACACGACGGTTCTCTGCTGCATGGATGTCAAGAGCGTTCTGAAACATGTGAAACTTACAGAAACTTCCCATGTGTTTGATACAGGAATCGGTGTATATCTTCTGAATCCGCTGAAATCTTCCTACACTTTCGACGACGTGGCAAAGGAATATCTCGATGGGAAACTCCTTCCGACCCGTGAGGACCTTCTTGGCAAGGACAGCATCCAAAAAGCCTGGGAAAAATCCTCCGAAGGACTGGGGACCTACGCCTGCTATGTGGCATATACAGCTTTGGCGTCCAGAGGACCGATCGAAAAAGCCCTCCACGAGACGGAAATGTGGAAAGTCTACACAGAGATCGAGCTTCCGCTGGTATTTACCCTGAATTCCATGGAAGAGTGGGGGATCCGTGTCAAGGGCGAAGAATTAAAGAGCTACGGAGAAAAATTAAGCGTCCGCATCCAGGAACTGGAAAAAATGATCTGGGAGCAGGCAGGAGAAGAATTCAACATCAACTCCCCGAAACAGCTCGGTGTGATCCTGTTCGAAAAAATGGGGATCCCGGGCGGCAAGAAGACAAAAACAGGTTATTCTACAGCCGCAGATATCCTTGAGAAACTTGCACCGGAACATGAAATCATCAAAAATATCCTGGAATACCGCCAGCTTGCGAAACTCAAATCCACTTATGCAGACGGACTGAGTGCCGTGATCGAACCGGATAGAAGGATCCATTCCACCTTTAACCAGACGATCACAGCGACGGGACGTATCAGCAGTACGGAACCGAACCTTCAAAACATTCCGGTCAGAATGGAACTCGGACGGCTGATCCGCAAAGTTTTTGTGCCGGAAGATGGTTTTGTATTTCTGGATGCAGACTACTCGCAGATCGAACTTCGAGTACTCGCGCATATGTCCGGGGACGAGAAGCTGATCCAGGCATACAGAGAGGCACAGGATATCCACCGCCTGACAGCATCTCAGGTATTCCACGTTCCGTTTGACGAAGTGACACCACTGCAGCGAAGAAACGCCAAGGCGGTCAACTTTGGTATCGTATATGGGATCAGCTCCTTCGGACTCAGTCAGGACTTAAGCATCACCCGCAAAGAGGCGGCTGCCTATATCGAGAAATATTTTGAGACTTATCCAAAGATCAAGGGATTTCTGGATGAACTCGTTGCAACGGGCAAAGAAAAAGGCTATGTGTCCACCATGCTCGGACGCCGCCGCCCGGTACCGGAATTGAAATCCAGTAATTTCATGCAGCGGTCTTTTGGCGAACGAGTGGCGATGAACTCCCCGATCCAGGGAAGTGCGGCAGATATCATCAAGATTGCGATGAACCGCGTCTATGAGAGGATGAAACAGGAAGGACTGGAGTCAAGGCTTGTCCTTCAGGTACACGATGAGCTTCTGATCGAGACAAAGAAAGAAGAGATCGAAACCGTTTCAAAGATCCTGGAAGAAGAAATGAAGGGTGCTGCACATCTCTCCGTGGAGCTTGAGATCGACATGCACGAAGGCGAAAACTGGTATGAGGCAAAATAAAATGAAGATCATAGGAATCACTGGCGGGGTCGGTGCCGGCAAGAGCACCGTCCTTGACCATCTCGAAAAACAATACAATGCCTGTGTGCTCCAGGCGGACAAGATCGGTCATCTTGTCATGGAGCCGGGCGGCATCTGCTATGGGCAGGTGATTGCATTATTTGGAAAACAAATCATAAAAAATGATAAAACCATTGACCGGAAGATGGTTTCTGATGTAGTATTTGCCCATGAAGAAATGCGGCAGAAACTGAATGATATCATCCATCCGGCTGTAAAAAGCTATATTCTGGATAAGATCGAAGAACAAAAAAAGGCAGGCTGTACGCTCATGATAGTGGAGGCTGCACTTCTTCTGGAAGATCATTATGATGCATTTTGTGACAAAGTATGGTATATTCATACAGACCAGGAAATCCGGATTGAACGTCTGATGAGCAGCCGTGGCTACACAAGAGAGAAAGCCGAAAACATCATCGCACGTCAGGCAACGGAAGGATTTTTCCGGGAACATGCAGATTATATCATACAGAATAATGGAGATCTGGACGAAACATGGCGTCAGATCGAAGAAGGGATCAGGGCATTATGAGATTTTGCAGTATTGCAAGCGGCAGCAGCGGAAATTGTATTTACATAGGATCTGAGCAGACACATATGCTGGTGGATATCGGGATCAGCGGGAAGAAGATGGAGGCAGGGCTTAACAGCATTGACCTTACCGGACGCGACCTGGACGGGATCCTGATCACCCATGAGCATTCTGATCACATCAAAGGACTTGGAGTGATCGCGCGCAGATACGGACTTCCGGTCTATGCGACGGAAGGGACGATAGATGCAATGCTGGAGAGCGGATCCCTGGGAAAACTTCCTGAGGGGATCTTTCATGAGATTCGGGAGGATGAAGCTTTTCATGTCAAAGATCTGACCATCAATCCGTTTGGCATCCCCCACGATGCGGCACAGCCTGTTGGCTACCGCGTGGAATGTGGAGACAGCTCCGTAGGGATCGCGACGGATCTTGGTAAATATGATGAGTATATTGTCGAAAATCTTCAGAATCTGGATGCCCTTCTTCTGGAAGCAAACCATGATATCCGGATGCTTCAGGTAGGCAGATACCCTTATTACCTGAAACAGAGGATCCTGGGTGACAGAGGGCATCTGTCCAACGAAAATGCAGGCAGGCTTCTGTGCCGTCTCCTCCATGACAACATGAAGGCAATTTTTCTTGGACATTTGAGCAGGGAAAATAATTACGAAGAACTTGCTTACGAGACTGTATGTTCAGAGGTAACACTGGGAGACAACCCTTACAAATCAAAAGATTTCAGAATTCAGGTAGCGCACAGAGATTTTGCTTCTGAGGCAGTTACCGTATAAGAGAAAGGGAGAAAGTCATGAAAAAAACAATCATTACAGTAGTAGGAAATGACACCGTAGGAATCATTGCAAAGGTATGTACCTATCTTGCAGACAACAACGTAAATATTCTGGATATTTCCCAGACTATCGTACAGGGGTATTTTAACATGATGATGATTGCAGACACCAGCGGTTCAGAGAAGGATGCTGCAACCATTTCAAAGGAACTTTCTGAAATCGGCGACAAGATCGGTGTAGTGATCCGCTGCCAGCATGAAGATATTTTCAATGTAATGCACAGAATCTAAAACCTTGATAAACCTTATACAAAGGAGCACCGACATGATAAATATTTTTGAAGTAAACGAAACAAACAAAATGATCGAGCAGGAAAACCTGGATGTGCGTACCATCACCATGGGAATCAGCCTTCTGGACTGTATCGACAGTGACCTTGACACTATGAACCAGAAAATCTATGACAAGATCACCACAAAGGCAAAAGACCTCGTAGCTACCGGTGATAAGATTGCAACAGAGTTTGGAATCCCGGTTGTAAACAAACGAGTTTCCGTGACACCGATCGCTCTCGTAGGCGGCGTGGCATGTCACTCCACCGAGGATTTCGTATCCGTTGCCAAGACTCTTGACAGAGCTGCCAAGACCATCGGAGTCAACTTCATCGGCGGATATTCTGCACTTGTAAGCAAGGGAATGACACCGGCAGAGGAACTTCTGATCCGTTCTATCCCGCAGGCACTTGCTGTGACAGAACGCGTGTGCAGTTCTGTAAATGTTGGTTCCACCAAGACCGGTATCAACATGGATGCGGTCAAATTAATGGGCGAGATCGTTCTGGAGACAGCAAAAGCTTCCAGAGATCAGGATTCCCTTGGCTGCGCGAAACTGGTCGTATTCTGCAATGCGCCGGATGATAACCCGTTCATGGCAGGAGCTTTCCATGGCGTAACAGAGGCAGACTGCATCATCAACGTTGGTGTCAGCGGCCCTGGCGTTGTCAAGACAGCTCTGGAATCCGTTCGTGGAGCAGACTTCCAGACACTCTGTGAGATGATCAAGAGAACCGCTTTCAAGGTAACACGTGTAGGCCAGCTTGTTGCACAGGAAGCATCCAAACGTCTTGGTGTGCCGTTCGGCATCGTTGACCTTTCCCTGGCACCGACACCGGCGATCGGTGACAGTGTTGCTGAGATCCTTGAGGAGATCGGTCTTGAGAGAGTAGGAGCACCGGGAACCACAGCAGCTCTTGCACTTTTGAACGACCAGGTCAAGAAGGGCGGCGTTATGGCAGCTCAGGCAGTCGGCGGATTAAGCGGTGCGTTCATTCCGGTCAGCGAGGATCAGGGAATGATCGATTCTGTAAATCTTGGTGCACTGACACTTGAGAAACTCGAAGCTATGACCTGTGTCTGCTCTGTAGGTCTTGATATGATCGCAATCCCAGGAGATACCAAGGCATCTACCATCGCCGGAATCATTGCAGATGAATCTGCGATCGGTATGATCAACCAGAAGACAACAGCAGTCAGAGTGATCCCGGTGATCGGCAAGGGCGTAGGCGAGACCGTAGAGTTTGGCGGACTCCTTGGTTATGCACCGATCATGCCGGTAAACCAGTTCTCCTGTGAGGCATTTGTAGAGAGAGGCGGACGTATCCCGGCTCCGATCCACAGCTTCAAGAACTAAGGCAGGATTAATTGCGATACCTTTGACAGTGAAAAAATCTCGAAGAAGTCAAAAAATGATTGACAGGGAGAATTTCGTGTGGTAAAGTATAAAACAACAAAACCGATGAGGAAGAAGAGTAAATGATCCGGCAACATTCCAGAGAGCAGGTACTGGTGGAAGCCTGTATGAAGCGGATGATCGAATGGCCTTCCGAGGGCAGTCCGAAATTTGAATCCAGAGAGTAGGCACTGACGGGAACCGAACCCGTTATCAATCAGGAGTGTATGTTTGTACATGAGAAAGTGGACGATACGTCAATTTGAGTGGTACCGCGATAATAAGAAATTATTACCGTCTCAAGCATAGCTTGGGACGGTTCTTTTTTTCTCATGGCACATTAAAATGAATGTAGAAAGAGAGAGGAAAAAACAATGAAAAAAAGAATGTTAGTAATCGCAGCAGCAGTAGCAACCAGCATGATGATGGCTTCACCGGTAATGGCGGATGATTTCAAGGTAGGTATCTGCAACTATGTAGATGACGCTTCCCTGAACCAGATCGTAGACAACATCCAGTCCCGCCTTGAGGAGATCGGCGAAGAGAAGGGTGTCACTTTTGATGTATCTTATGATAACTGTAATGCAGATGCCAGCGTTATGGAGCAGATCATCTCTGATTTCCAGGCTGACAATGTAGACCTGATGGTAGGTGTCGCAACACCGGTTGCCATGCGTATGCAGTCCGCAACAGAAGGAACCGATACACCGGTTGTTTTCTCCGCAGTATCTGACCCGGTTGGATCCGGTCTTGTAGAATCTCTGGATGCTCCTGGAGCAAACATTACAGGAACCAGTGATTATCTGGATACGTCTTCCATCATGAAGCTGATCCAGGCACAGAACCCGGATGTAAAGAAGATCGGTCTTCTCTATGATGTAGGACAGGATTCCTCCACAACAGCGATCCAGGAAGCAAAGGATTATCTGGATGAAGAGGGAATCGAATACGTAGAGCGTACCGGAACCACAACAGACGAAGTTCAGCTTGCAGCAGAAGCACTGATCGCAGACGGTGTGGATGCAGTCTTTACACCAACCGACAACACTATCATGACAGCAGAGCTTTCCATCTATGAGAAATTTATTGAAGCGGGGATCCCGCACTACACAGGAGCTGATTCCTTCGCACTGAACGGTGCATTTGTAGGATACGGTGTTGACTATGCAAACCTCGGACAGAAAACAGCAGACATGATCGCTGATATCCTGGTAGATGGTGCAAAACCGGAAGAAACAGCAGTTGAAACATTTGACAACGGTACTGCAACAGTAAATACAGAAACATGTGAAGCTCTCGGACTTGACCTTGAGACCATCAAAAAAGATTTCGAACCTCTCTGCACACAGGTAAACGAGATTACCACAGCAGAAAGCTTCGACGATGTAGAAGCGAAATAAAGTTACTGTGAATGGAAGGAACAGTAACAAATAAAACCTAACTGGAGGAATTCATCGTGACGATTGCAACAATGCTCTCCCTCGGAGAGACTGCCCTGAAGCTCGGACTGATCTGTTCACTGACCGTCCTTGCTCTGTTTCTTAGCTATTCTATGCTGAATGTCTGCGATCTTTCCACTGACGGCTGCTTTACTTTTGGAGCAGCCGTAGGTGCTGTCGTGGCAGTCAGCGGTCATCCGTTCCTGTCTATTCTGGCGGCCATGCTCGCCGGTGTGGGTTCCGGATTTGTGACTGCGATCCTGCAGACGAAGCTTGGCGTTGACAGCCTGCTCGCAGGAATCATCGTAAATACAGCGCTTTATTCTGTGAACATTGCGGTGATGGGAGGTTCTTCCCTCATCAATATGAACAGGACTACGACCGTATTTACCATGATGAAAGATGCGCTTGCAGGTACACCATTGAAGGGAAGAGAGGATATCCTCATTGCTGCGATCGCGGTGATCCTTGTCATCGTATTTCTGGTATTTTTCCTGAAGACAAGACTTGGTCTTGCGATCCGTGCAACCGGAAATAACTCTGATATGGTCAAATCTTCCTCGATCAACCCGGTATTTACAACGATCATCGGACTGTGTGTAGCCAACTCCTTTACCGCACTTTCCGGATGCCTTCTGTCCCAGTCACAGAAATCTGTAGATATCAACATCGGACAGGGAATGGTCACGATCGCACTGGCATCCCTGCTGATCGGAGGCACGATCCTCGGCCGCGGCGGAATCTTTGTAAGAGCCGTAGGAATGGTCCTTGGTTCCTTTATTTTCCGTCTGGTCTATACGATCGCGCTTCGTTTCAACATGCCGGCGTTCATGCTGAAACTCGTATCATCTGTCATCGTTGTCCTTGCGATCTCCGGCCCATATCTTAAGAAACAGTGGCCGCAGATCCGCCGCAGACTAACACACAAAAAAGGAGGCAGATGATCATGTTAAAAATCAGCCATATCTCAAAAACATTTAATCCGGGAACCGTCAATGAGAAAAAAGCGATCACAGATCTTTCACTTGAATTAAAAAAAGGTGATTTTGCAACGATCATCGGTTCCAACGGAGCGGGAAAATCCACTCTTTTTAATGCAATCTGTGGTGACTTTATGACAGATACAGGTGTGATCGAACTGGATGGCAGGGATATTACTTTTATGCCACAGCATGTGCGTGCAAAAGAAATCGGCCGTCTTTATCAGGATCCGATGCGTGGAACAGCACCTGGTATGACGATTGAGGAAAACCTTGCCCTTGCAGCGGGAAAAGGCGGTTGGCTTTCTCACACGACCCGCCAGGAAAAAGAAAGATTTCGTGAAGAATTAAAGAAACTTGATATTGGTCTGGAAAAACGTATGAGCCATCCGGTAGGACTTCTTTCCGGTGGACAGCGGCAGGCACTTACTCTTCTGATGGCGACCATGAATCCACCGAAGCTTCTGCTTCTGGATGAACATACAGCAGCGCTTGATCCGGGGACTGCCGAGAAGGTCCTGAACCTGACAAAACGTATTGTGGAGGAACATCAGCTCACCTGTCTGATGATCACTCACAATATGCAGTCTGCGATCGATCTCGGAAACAGGATCCTGATGATGGACTCCGGTAATATTGTGCTGGACATCGGCGAGGAAGAGAAGAAGAATATGACTGTGGATGCACTTCTTGAGAAATTCAAGACAGGAGCAGGCAAGGCTCTTGATAATGACCGTATTCTTCTGTCAGAGTGAAAAATAAAAACCATCACTGATAAAGGAAATCTGTATGCTTGCAGGATTCAAAAGTCAGTGATGGTCTTTTTTTATGTCAGTATTTACAGGATGACAAGCTGTTTCTGGTATTCGTGAACGAAGTTTCTGCCATTTTTCCGGCAGAGCAGCTTTTCGTAGAGGTTGGATGAGAAGACGGTTTCATATAGAAGCGATCTTCCGGATTCATCGAGAAGGCTGTTTGCGTCAGCAAGCTTGGTGATGAGTGGAATCGAGCTGCTGTCCTTGATCTCCTTCAGTAATGTGCTGCTTTCCCGGCGAAAACCAAGTACGCGTGCGTAAGGAACGGTGGCGGGCACTTCCCGGATTCCGAGGATGATATGGAGCAGTGCCCGCTGGATCCTGCTCTGGGTAAGTTCTTTTGTCTTCAGGAAGGAGGCAGCCTGAAGAAAACCATTGAGTTCATTCGAGCGGTTCATGATTCGTTCTGCGAGATCCCTGGAGACATCCAGGTAACTGCAAAAGCTGTCTGCATTTTCTTTTAATATACAATAGGATAGAAGCGGATCCAGGGCATCTTCTGTCAGGAATCCATTCCTTTGCAGAGAAGAGGCAAGGAGTAATGAAATCTCATCCGGAACCTGTGAGGCAATCCGGGAAATTGTTTCTGGTGTGAGTGTGGCTTTCAGTAATTCGCGGATCGCAGAAGCTGAGGCAAAGGTGTTGCCATCCGTACAGGAGAATCTGTCGGAACCGTCAGTCTCTGCAAGTGTTTCATGATAGCCCATTCCCTGACGTTTCAGGGTGACCGGTTTTATATTGCTCTTAAGGCGGAGAAGTGCCTTGCAGTATTCGATCCCGAGAATGTTGTTGGGCGAATTCAGGATCTGTACGATCTGATTCAGGAGCGGAGTAAGAACACCATCAAAATCATCTCCTGTAAAATTATGGGGATTTTTGAAATATTCTGTCAGTGCCTGGCATCTGGCAGAAGGAAAAGACAGTCCGTTACTCAGAAATTCCTTCAGTAATTGCCGGTATTCTTCTGGTTCTTCTACGAGAATTTCTGCCAGTTCCATAAGAGCGGAAACTTCTCCGTACTCACTTCCGAAACAGAGGCTGTCCACAACATGCAGTCCGTCCAGCATGGACACGCCGCCCATGGCAAAGGCTTCCGCACTGGCGGTACTTACAGACACCGGCATCTCAAGTACGAGATCCGCGCCACATCGAAGTGCCATCTCAGCCCGTACATGCTTCGGAAGAAGCGCAGGAGTGCCTCTTTGTACATAATCTCCGCTCATGGCGACAATCACATAATCTGAATTCAGCTTTTTTTTGCAGTAATCTATCTGGTATTTATGTCCTTTATGAAACGGATTGTACTCCGCAATGATCCCGGTTACTTTCATAATAAAATCCTCTCTGCCCACGGCAAAAGTTATCTGGTTTTTCCTATTGTAGCATACGCAAAAAGACGCGGCAAGCTGATATCATGAAGTGTATTGTAGGCAATGTCACCAAATGATATAATTTGTTTATACAGATAAATCGCAGAAAGGAGACAGACATGAAAAAAAGAACTCTGAAAAAGGCCCGCATACAGTTGCAGATCTGTATTCCTCTTTTATGCATTGGAATTCTCGCAGCAGGTGTGTTGATCGTCAAAAACTTATCCTGGGCAGAAATATCGATGGCCGCCGTTGGTATTTTGATCGGTATATACGGATTGTATGGAATTCTGAATGCCGGAAATTTCTGCATTACGTATGATGATGAAGAAATCATGGTCAGAGATTTTCGGAGAAAAACAAAAAAATTTTATTATCAGGATCTGGAAGGGTTCTGTTTTCAGAACAATTTTGAGGAGGTCATCCTCTACTTTAAAAACGGCAGGATCGTGCTTGATGATGCGACCGAGGGAAAAGAACGTTTCGTCAAGGTTGCAGAGAGAAAATATACAAAATATCATTGTGGACAAAGAATGCCGGAACTTTGGGAAAGATCCAGGCATACAGTCATTCTTGTCGTGCTTGCCGTTTGGGGTATGTGCATGGCATGTATGGGGATCGCCAGTATACTTCCGCCGAGAGAAGAAACAGAATTTTATGGACAGATTCATGTGGAGCCACTCGAGCAATACGCTGAAGACATAAATTTTTATATGGATGGAAAAGAAATCTATATAGCTGCTTATGAAGATGTTCTGTTGAACAAAGAATTATTTCAGGAAGAACTTCTGGCAGGCAAAAAGTTCAAACTGGAAACAGAGCTGGCAGGAGAAAAAAAGGAGATGTATTATACGGTGCGATATCTGGAAGATGAAGATGGAAATGTGTTTATTTCTTATTATTCCAGCGGAAAAACAAATCTGTTTTATATCTCAGGGCTGGCGGCAGTGATTCTTGCGATGACAGTCTTTATGTGGAGAATAGATGTAAACAAGAAAAAATATGCGAGGATCTACAGATTTTTCTTTAAGGACTGAAAAAGTTCGTGATTTTTCCCCAAATTGCACTTCAAAAAATACCTTTACTTGGAAGAATCTCCCTGTCAACCACTTGAAAAGAGCCAGAACTGGGGGTATAATGAAACTAGCTGTGAGGTCATATTCAGGATTCTCACATGGTCATAAGACCGAAATAACGAAAGGAGCCATTTAATCATGGGATTTGTTGATTTACTCAAAGAAAGAGCCAAAAAAAGCATCAAAACTATCGTACTGCCAGAGACAGAGGACATGAGAACTCTGGAGGCAACTGATAAGATTCTGAAAGAGGGAGTTGCAAAGATCGTTCTCATCGGAAACGAAGAAGAAATCAATAAGAAAGCTGCTGAAGGCGGATTTGATATCTCAGGAGCAACTATCGTTGACCCGGAGACATCTGACAGAACTCAGGCATACATTGACAAATTTGTAGAGCTGAGAGCTAAGAAGGGTATGACACCTGAGAAAGCAAAAGAAATCCTCCATACTCAGTACCCATACTATGGTGTAATGATGGTAAAAATGGGTGATGCAGACGGTATGGTATCCGGTGCATGCCACTCTACAGCAGACACACTTCGTCCATGCTTACAGATCCTGAAGACAAAACCGGGAACAAAGCTTGTATCTGCATTCTTCCTGATCGTAGTTCCGGACTGCGAATACGGTGCAAACGGAGCATTTGTATTTGCTGACTCTGGTCTGAACCAGAACCCGACTCCGGAAGAGCTTTCTGCAATCGCAGCTTCTTCTGCAGAATCCTTCCAGCTTCTTGTTGAAGAAGAGCCGATCGTTGCAATGCTTTCACATTCCACAAAGGGAAGTGCAAAACATCCTGACGTAGACAAGATGGTAGAAGCTACAAGAATTGCAAAAGAAGAGCATCCGGAACTCAAACTGGACGGAGAATTCCAGCTTGACGCTGCAATCGTACCAAGCGTTGGTGCATCCAAAGCTCCGGGAAGCGAAGTTGCAGGTAAGGCAAACGTTCTTGTATTCCCTGACCTTGATGCAGGAAACATCGGATACAAACTTGCTCAGCGTCTTGGTAAAGCAGAAGCATACGGACCTGTTACACAGGGTATCGCAAAACCGGTTAACGACCTGTCCAGAGGATGCTCTGCAGATGATATCGTTGGTGTTGTTGCTATCACAGCTGTACAGTGCCAGGCTGAAGACAAATAATTTTTCCACAACAAATATTACATATTGAAACATATTGAACAGGAGAATTTAAAATGAATGTATTGGTAATTAACTGCGGAAGTTCCTCTCTGAAATATCAGCTCATCAACTCTGATACAGAGGATGTTCTGGCAAAGGGTCTTTGCGAAAGAATCGGAATCGACGGAAGACTGGTTTATCAGAAAGCCGGATCTGACAAAGAGATCACAGAGTGTGCAATGCCTACACACAAAGAAGCAATCCAGTTCGTACTGGATGCACTGACAAACGACAAGACAGGTGCAATCAAGAGTCTTAAAGAAGTAGATGCGATCGGACATCGTATCGTACACGGCGGCGAGAAATTCGCTTCCTCAGCAGTGATCACAGACGAGATGATCGCAACAGTAGAAGAGTGCAACGACCTTGCACCACTTCACAACCCGGCAAACCTGATCGGTATCCGTGTCTGCTCCGAGCTTATGCCAGGCGTACCGCAGGTTGGCGTATTTGATACAGCTTTCCATCAGACAATGCCTGCAAAAGCATATCTGTACGGACTTCCGATCGAATACTACAAGAAATACAAAGTAAGAAGATATGGTTTCCACGGAACCTCCCACAGCTTCGTATCCAAACGTGCTGTAGAATTCCTCGGCCTTGACAAAGACAACTCCAAAGTTATCGTCTGCCACCTTGGAAACGGATCTTCCATCAGTGCTGTTCAGAACGGCAAATGCGTAGATACTACAATGGGACTTACACCACTTGAAGGCGTTGTTATGGGAACACGTTCCGGTAACATCGACCCGGCAATCGTTGAGTTCATCGCAAAGAAAGAGAACCTTGACCTTGCAGGTGTTATGAACGTTCTCAACAAGAAATCTGGTCTTCAGGGTATGTCAGGAGTCGGCAGTGACATGCGTGACATCAGAGCAGCGATCGAAGCAGGAAACGAAGACGCTAAGAATGCATACGATGTACTCTGCTATGGTATCGCTAAATTCGTTGGCGGCTATGTAGCAGCTATGAACGGTGTAGATGCGATCGTATTTACAGCTGGTATCGGCGAGAACGTAGGAGCACTTCGTAAAGATGTATGTAATTACCTTGGATACCTCGGAGTTGAGATCGATGACACTGCAAACAACACATTTGGAGAAGAAATCGTTATTTCCACACCAAACTCCAAAGTCAAAGTTGCAGTTATTCCTACCAACGAAGAACTTGCAATCTGCAGAGATACAGTAGCACTGGTTAAGTAATGCCAGGGTTCATGACTCAAATATAAGAAATAAGAGAGGGAATTTACCGTATCGGCAGATTCCTTCTCTTTATCTATGCTAAATACAGTATACCCTGTCAGATTTTCTGGCAGAAAAATACAAAATAATTTAAAAATCAGATTGACAAACCAAGGTCATCTATGTATAATTGATAAGGTGTGAGTAGGAGATAATTATGCAGATTCATTTATCAGAGATTATTGATAGTGAAGGAAAGGTCATTCAGATCACTCCTGAGCTTGAACTAGATACAATTTCATTTCAGTTGGGAGAATATCCGATCCTGGATAAGACTCCGGTGAAACTTACCATTGCCAATACCGGCAATAAGGTACTGGAATTAACCGGTAACGGAAGTGTCACAGTCGGTATTCCGTGTGACCGCTGTCTTGAACAGGTTTCCGTTGAGATTTCATACAGCATTGAGCGCAAACTGGATATGAAACAATCTGATGAAGACAGAGTAGAAGATCTGGATGAGAATGACTATCTCACGGGAATAGACCTGGATGTGGACCGGTTGGTCTATCTTGAGGTACTGATGAACTGGCCTTTGAAGGTTCTCTGCAGGGAGAACTGCAAAGGAATCTGTAGCCAGTGCGGGAAGAATCTGAACCAGGGACCCTGCGGATGTGCAGAGGAACCGAAGGATCCACGTATGGCCGCCATCAGTGATATATTTAGTAAATTTAAGGAGGTGTAACCTATGTCCATATGTCCAAAGAACAAATCATCCAAAGCTAGACGTGACAAAAGACGTGCTAACTGGAAAATGAGTGCTCCGAACCTGGTAAAATGCAGCAAATGCGGCGCCCTGATGATGCCTCACAGAGTTTGTAAAGAGTGCGGAAGCTACAACAAGAAAGAAATCGTGAAAGTAGAAGACTAATCACAACAATAAGAAGCAGGATCCTTGCGGGTTCTGCTTTTTTTTGTTGTCTGAAAAGGAATAAAAAGGTATAATTTTATTTATCACGGGAAATGGAGGAGAATCATGAAAAAGAGCAGCATTTTTGAAAACCTTGTTATGAACTTTTCTATAGATACAGAGGAACTCTCTAAAACAGAGGAGAAGAAGCTGAAATCTGTTCCAACAAGACTGGAGATTCTGGCAGAGGGATTTGCATCCAGATGGGATCTTGACCAGGTGAACCAGAAGCTGGAAGAAAGTGGATGTGAGAAACTCTATGCGAGAAGTTTTTATGAAGCGTGTCTGATCTATGCATTTGAACGACAGATGGGATATGAAGAATGGAAAGAACTTTTTACCGAGGGAAGGAAGATTTTTGAGGAATCGGACGGAGCACAGAAGCGTTTTTTCAGGGGTGGAAAGATTACATTAAAAGAACTTGAGGAATATATGGAGGCAGAGTCTGTCTCTGAAGAACTGGAGACAATGCTTCTGACGAGATCACTGGAAGAAAAAATCATACAGAGCGATTCAGCGGAAGAATTCTGGTCTTTTGTGCAGGAAAATATAGAGAAATTTTCTTCTGTAAGAGAGCGTGCAAGATATTATTTCTGTAAATATCTTTATTTTTACATACAGGATCGCTGTGACCGATACTATGAAAGCTGTATCCGGGAAGAAAAACTCCGCAATCAGTATGGAAACATGCTTGAGAAGGGAGAACGCGGCAGAGAAGAGAAATTTGCTCTGGAAGAACTTGCCTTTTTGAAACCGCTGACAAAATTAAAAAAGGACGCGGATAAACAGAAAAACAACATGTCTCTGGAGGAAAAAAAGGAATATCTCGAAAACACTGCCCTGACACCGGGAGGCATTTTTGATGAATTCAATTATTTTTATTTTGGCTATGTATCGGTCGACTGGATGGAAATTCTTTTTGAACTTTATGGAAACTTTGATCAGTGGCCACAGAACATGAAGATCCGCGTTGCACATTCACTGGGACTTTGCAGCCAGAACCCGTCTTCTGAGGAATGGAAAACTGCTTCACAGAAACTTTTCCAGATGGAAGAAGAACAGCGAAAGAAAGAAGAGGCAAAAGATTTTGTCGGAGGCAGAAACGAAGGAGAACGCAAAAAAGCTTATCAGAGAGGTCGTTCCGGAGAGGATTTCTTCCGGGAATTTATTACAGGCGGAAGAGATATCAACAGGGCGACTCTGATCAGCTTCCTTTTGTTTGTCAAGGTCAGAGTTCCGCTGGACGATGAGAACAAGATCACAATGAACCGTCTCAACCGTATTCTGATGAATTGTGGATTTTCTGTTCTGAAACCAGACCAGGAGTTTGACCGGTTTGTGATCCGTTTTCTCCGCTCTACAGAACCGCTGGATGTTCTGGAAGAAGAGGTGGAGAAGCAGGTGATCCAGGGAAAGAATTTCTATCTCTACAAAGTATACCGTGATTCTTACTGTCATCAGAAAGAATTGCTGGATTATCTTGTGTAAAAAACAAATTTTCCAAATGGTCTTATATACTGTAATCATATAAAGAACACAGGAAATAAAGCAAAGGAGAGGAAAGAGAATGAAAAAGATCAGAACATTTTTTATCAGAACAATCTTAGGAATTATGGCGGGACTGTTTTTGAGTGCAGGAATCACAGCAACACCGGTACAGGCAGCCGGAATCAGTTATCAGAAAGCAGTTCGAATGTACAACAACAAATTAAGCTACTGGGGAAGAAGAGGCACACGCCTGAATATCAACTACGATTTAAGAAGCCGTTCCGGCTGGAAATATAATGACTGCGGAAAGAATGTTTCCATGAAAACAGTGCATTGTGATAATAACCTCCGCTACATTTTCCGTGATGTAAATGGCGACAATATTCCGGAAGCATTTTTCTACAGTGAACGCGCAAGAGTAATGCTGGTCTGGACAATTTACAGAGGACAGGTACAGCCGGTTGCAACCATGCGTACTTCCTATTTTGGACCTCAGAAGCTTCTTTACAATAAAAGAGAGAAGACATTTATCGTAAAGACCCTTATCACAGGAAGAAGTGTTTCCAGAAATATTTTTAAGATCAAAGGACGTACACTTTATATCAATCTTACCATGTCTGATTATGTCGGACAGCGTCAGTCAAATGGCAGGATCAAAGTAAATTACTGGATTGACGGAAGATCCGTATCAAAGAGCAGATACCAGAGCTACTATAATGCATATTTCCGCTATCACGCAGCCTACTCCTGGGGACCGTGAAAATGAAAGAAAGCGTTACAGAAGAACAGAAACTGGAGTTATATCATCTGCTGAAAGACCGTTATCTGATTGGTGATCTTCTCAAAAAAGGAGAACACAGCCGGATTTACCGTGCATATGATACGGTATTGGATCAGGAGATCACGATCAAAGAATTTGTTCCTGAGAATCCTGATATGGCGGAAACAGATACCGGGAACTTTATAGAGGAAGCAGGAAAATTCTTCGGAGTTTATGAGTATCAGGGAATTGCAGAAGTGACAGATGTTTTCCGCGACGAGGAACATGCTTATATGGCAATAGAATATCTGCCGGGGAAAAATCTCAGAGAGTACCTGAATGCTGAAAAAAAGGGCCAGATCACAATAGAGGAAGCATGGACACTGCTTTTTCCTGTGTTGGATACAGTTTCCTGGATGCACAGCAACGGTATGGTTCACGGTGGCATCAGGATGAGCCGTCTGATTTTTGATGAGAATGACAGATTATGTCTGACGGGGATCGGTGACTGTTTTCTGAGAAACAGAGAGTCAGAGGCAAATGGTCCGTGGACGGATGTAAGAGCCGTGTCAGAAATCCTGTACGAATGTCTTACCGGCAAGTCTCCATTGCAGGCAGGATGTCTCTGGAACAAAAAGAAAATCAGATCAGTCAGTATCTGGACTACCGTCAGCAGCAGGGTAGATGAGACGCTTCTGCGCGAATTGAATTATGGGATTGGAGGCGGCTGTTTCGGATTCTATGCACTGGCAGAACAGCTTGGAATGCAGAATGAACCTCTGGCAGTCTATCTTGGAGCAATTCAGTCTGTGTGGGGCGAATCCTGGCTGAACCTGACAGAAAAGTATCAGAAAGAAGCATATCTGGACGAAGAACACGCATTTCTGACCAGGAAACAATGGAGAAATATTCTGAACATAACGGGGATTTTTCTGGTGAGTATTGCTGTCGCAGGGTGTGTGGGTTTCTGGTATACCCATACACATGAACGGCAGATCCTGGAATGGCAGATTCAGAAAGACCGCACAAAATATCACAGGATATCCGGAAAGGAAACAGATGGATTTGCAATTGGAGACATTCATCTTAAGAAATTAATGGAACAGACACTTGGAATTTCGCTGGAAGAAAAAAGCCGCAATTCTTATTCGGAGATGCCCTATCAGGAAAGCTGTACTTATGCATCGCCGGAAAAAGCAGGAAAAGAGCAGATAGAAATTTTCAGTGACAAAGAAGACAGAAGGGTAAATTCCTGTGAAGTTGTTCTTTCGAAAGAAGAAATGGAGCTGTTTTTTCAGGAGATTTTTTCGCAGATCATTCCGGAAACTTATCTGACAGAGGAAGAAATTGAGAGAACTTTTGACAGAACCCAGGATGGCTTTTACCGCTTTGATGCACATGGAAAATTTCAGATGACATTGTGGAAGAAGAAAAGTTATGGGGAAACAGAAAAAGAGCAGGAATGGTATCATTTAAGCCTTACTGCCTGTGCCAGAGAACCGCAGGATGAAAAGGAAGCAGCGGGAAGCTATGCAAGAGATTCCAAAGAATACAGGGAATTCATGGATTTTGTAAAAAAACATGCAGTAAAGACAGAAATGATATCAGATACGATTATTTATAAACTGAAAGAGGAAGCGGTGCGGAACTGGAACCAGCCATCTAATGTGCCACTTCTGAAAAAGACCAGAACGGATTTTATGCGGGCGCTGGAAAAATCCGGCTGCAGTTTTGAGATAAAATCCGAAAAAGATATTTTCCAGGTGACAGATGCCGGAATTGGTGCGCTGAAAGCGGAATTTGTGCGGGAGGTGCGGATTGAAACAACAGAGGGAGAGAGAATTTTTCTTCAGTATGATTTTCTTTCAGAACGAATTGTCCAGATCTGTCTGGGTTCTGTTGATTCTGCGAGAGAGTGGAATTATGGACTTGGAGCCGAACTGATCGGGGCACTTTCTGATGACAACAGGAAATCAGAAGAAAAGCTTGCGAAAGAACTGAAACAGAATGCATCAGAACTGGAAGCTTCCTCGCTGGCACAGGAGAATTGTGGTGATCTCAGCTGGATGATCCTTACAGATGATGATCGGGTACCGCGGCTTATTCTTGCACCACACGGACTTCTGGATGACGAAAGTTTTCCATATGCGGCAAGCCGATGGCAGCAAAAGGGAGAGGACTGACCTATGGAAGAAATGGTAAAAAGCGGTTATCTTATCCGGGAACAGATCGGGCAGGGAGCTTTCGGAGTGATTTACCATGCTCTGGATGAAAAGAACCACCGGGAAGCTGCGATAAAAGTCTGGAAGGCAGGAAGTGAGACAGAAATCTTTTCATATGAAAACAGTCCTTTTCTGCGGGAAGAACGCATTCCCGGGATCGTAAAGATTTATGATTATTTTGAAAAAGCCGGAATGAATTTTCTGGTCATGGAATATCTGCCGGGTGGGACTCTGAAAGAACAGATGAGCACGATCCGCAGCGAAAAATCTCCTGAAAAAATCCTGGATTTATTTAAACAGGTGATGGAGGGGCTGGCTTTTCTGCACAGCGAAGGGCTGGTTCATTGTGATTTAAGCCCGGATAACCTGATGTTTGATGAAACGGGGAATCTGAAGCTGATTGATCTTGGAGCCTGCCGTGGAAGTGGGATTTCCTGCGAGAAAAAATTTCTGAAAGATGGATACAGTGCACCGGAGCAGTACACGGACACAGAGCGGATTGGACCATGGACGGATGTTTACGGACTCTGCGCGGTTCTTTATGAAACATTGAGTGGGGAGAAAATCCCATCGGCAGCACAACGCCTCCAGAAAGATGAACTGAGACCTCTTTCTACATACATTAAAATAAACCGACAGGCGGAGCTGGCAGTTATGCATGGTCTGCGGCTGGAAATACAACAGAGATATTTCAGTATAGAACTTCTTCTTCATGGATTTGGAACCGCGGCCGAAGAGCTGGAAGCCCTTGCAGGAAGTACCCGTCATTTCTGGGGGCAGAAATGGATTCAGATCAGTGGGCAGGGAATCGGATATCATCGTGAAGGCCAGAAGCGAAGCCGGCGTATGGTAAGGAGAATTGCGCTGGGAACGATGGGAATTGTTCTGGCGGGAGCTTTGTTTTATGGTGGTGATCTGTGGTTCCAGAATCATTATCCGGTACAGTATTTCAAAAGAAAGGCCGATAATGCCAGAAAGGCAGGCGTTGCCAGAGAGGATGACAGGCTGGTTTCCAGTCTCAGCCAGAATTACAGCAAGATTCTGGAACAGCTTACAGAGTATGCACCGGAAGCCGGAGAGAAACTGGAAGCAGGCAGTATTTCCTGCGAACTTACGGAAGCGCAGCTGCTTAAATGGAATGTGCCGGATAACTTCGGACGGAAAATGTATCTTGACAAAGAGTCGATCAGAAAAGCACTGTTTCTGGAGATGGGATTTTACAAAGAAGATATTCAGATAAAAACAGACAAAGACTGCACAGGTTTTGTCAGCCGCAGTGTGGACGGATCTTATGAAATGCTTAAGAATACTTCCAGTGCAGAAGAGACATATCGTGTGCAGTTTCCCGAGAAAGAAACAGAAACATACAAAATCGTCTATGATCCGACAGACAAAAGAGTGATCAGCCTGTATGGAAGCATGACTGATCCCAGGCGGCTGGAAAGTTTTGTGAAAGCATTGTTTCCGGTCTGCTGTCCGGAGGGATATCTGACGACAGATGAGATTGGAGATATTCGGGAACAGCTGAATGAATCAGAAGACAGTATCATTATTCAGGCGGCACCTCACGGCTGGATCAATTTTTTTAGTCAGATTGATGCAGAGAATAAAGTGGTACAATATTATGTCAAAATAGCTGCTTCTGATGCAGGACTTCTTCACTGATGGAAAAAGATATGGGAAAAACAACACAAAAAAGATATGTAGGAAATAATCGATATTGTCTGGAAAAAACACTTGGAAAAGGTGGTTTTGGAATTACCTGGCTTGCAGTCGACCAGGAAAATGAGCAAAAAGTTGTAATAAAAGAATTGTGTCCTCCGCCTGGAGAAACAAGGGAAAAAGAAATCCGAAATTTTCTTCGTGAGGCGAGAGTGATGGCTTCTCTGCATTCTGTAAAAGAAATCGTAAAGGTTTTAAATTATTTTGAGGAACAGGGAAATGCGTATATTGTGATGGAATACCTGAGGGTGACAAGTCTGAGATATTATCTGGAATGCCAGGATGAACCGTTGTCTTTTGAAAAAGCGCGGAATCTGCTCCTTCCGGTTATGGATGGACTGGAACAGATGCATAAGAAACATATCCTGCACAGAGACCTGACACCGGATAACCTGATGCTTCGGGAAAATGGCAGTCTCTGTATTATAGATTTTGGTTCTGCACGGGAAATTACAGAGGATGACCGGACAAAGACGGTTCTCTTTAAAAGCGGGTATGCTCCACCGGAACAATATCAGGCACATGGGAAACAGAAAGCATGGACGGATGTTTACAGTCTCTGTGCGGTGCTTTATGAGATGATCACAGGAGCGATTCCGGAAGACTCTCTGCTCCGCAAAGAAAAGGATACCCTGTATCCACCATCTATGTATGGGGCAGAGATCACACCGGAACAGGAAAAGGCACTGCTCAGAGGAATGGCACTGGATGGTCATGACCGTTATGCTTCTATAAAAGAACTGAAAGAAGCACTTCTGGAGGAAAAGAAACCGGAATGGTCCACAAATCAAAAGGAAAAGAATAAAAATCAGAAATTCAGAATCCGTACAGCAATGATTCTGGGAGCGTGCATGACAGGTGTTCTGATGGCGGGGAACAGCCTGAGGGAGAAAGAACAGGAAGTGCATTACGCAGGAAATTTTGACAGAAGGGCAGAAGAAGCACAGAAATTCCTGGAATTGATTCGGACAAATGCAGTTTCTTCGAAGGAAACAGAGGATGGGAAAAGCATTATTTATGAACTTTCAAAAAAAACAGTCAGCGAATATGGGTATCCATGTAACAGAGTTCGTTTTTCAAGAACAGATAAGGATCTGGATGCATACCTGACACAGGAAAATTTTTAACCCAAAAACACAATAAAAATCTGATTATCCGCTAAAACACAGTATCTATCAGCATTTTCAAGGAAACAAACACATCAATTTACTACTTATTTACTACCATTGAATGAGCCTTGATACGCAAGTTTTCCTAGATATGCAAAGATATGGTACAGCACATCAGTATTGAAACAAGAAAAATTGAATAACTCATAGACTATGGAACGCCTAAAATGACGTTCCTTTTCTATTTTCAGCCGTTCATTATGGACGGTTATTTTATTACCAAAAATGAAAGGAGCATTAGATTTATGAAAAAGATGTTAAAACGATTGTGTACGGGCTTCTTAGCTCTTGCAACTGTCGTTACTGCTTTGCCGACTACACCCGTTCATGCAGAAAGTAAGCAATACTGGACGGAGTCAAAAGAGCGTGTCGGTATCGTTGAAAAAGTAATGAATGACGGTTCGATTGGTTCTACCTTTAATGAGGGACATTTGACCGTTGAGGGCGAGGACGCTTACTGTATCGACATTAACACAGACTTTAAGAATGGCTACAAGACCAGAGCTGACGCAAGCACCCGTATGAGTGCCGACCAGATAAGCGACGTTGCCTTATCTATCGAATATGTAAAACAGTACACAGACAGCCACAACGGAATAAGCAAAAACCACGCCTACCTTTTAAGACAGCTTGTTGTCTGGCAGAGATTAAGCGTACATCTTGGCTGGCAATGCGATAACGTGCGAGCTTCTTATGATGAAATTCCAAAGGCAACGCAGGACGAAGTTTTCGCTGGTGCAAAAGCCTTTGTCAAAGAGAATAAAGGACGCTATGAATGTGGCGGTTATATCTACTCTGGCGAGGGGCAGGAATTGGGACAATTCTGGGCGAAACTCAATGTTGGAAATGCGAAACTTCAAAAGACTTCCAGTAATACCAGCATTACAGACGGTAACGGGAATTACTCTATCGCTGGTGCGACATACGGTGTCTTTGCTGATAAGGACTGCACGAAACAGCTTGCCACCCTTACGACTGATGAAAACGGAAATACAGATGTCGTAGAGGTAACGGCTGACACAGTCTATATCAAGGAATTATCCGCACCAGCAGGATATAAGGTTGATACAAATATATATTCCTTAAAGGTTGAAGCTGGAAAGACAGCGACCTTGAACGTATCAGATACACCAAAGGTAACAGACACTTTGATTGAACTCTTCAAGATTGATATGGAAACACAGAAAGACAATCCGCAGGGGAACGCTTCTTTAGCAGGTGCGGAATTTACATGGAAGTATTATACTGGCTTCTACAATAAAGACAATCTCCCTGCCGAAGCTACAAGAACATGGGTTACAAAGACAATCGCCGAAACAGACAGCGACGGTACAATCCACTATGTTACAAAATTAGCGGACGCATACAAGGTATCTGGCGACAGTTTCTATATGCAGGACGGCAAAGCCGTTCTTCCACTTGGAACACTAACCGTAGAAGAAACAAAAGCTCCAAACGGTTACTTGCTGGACGGTGCATATATGCAGGCTGGCGATAAGTCCGAACAGATTAAGGGCTTATATGTAACACAGATTACCGAGGACGGCGACCTTGCCGTATTGACTGGAAGTAACCAGTTTTCTGTATCAGACAAGGTTATCCGTGGCGGTGTGAAAATTCAGAAACGAGATTTAGAAACGGGCGATACAAAACCACAAGGAAGTGCCACTTTGAAAGATACTGCCTTTGACATCATTTCCTTAAATGATAATGCGGTACTGGTTGAGGGCAAGCTATACAAGAAAAATGAAGTGGTAAAGACAATCCATACAGACATTGAGGGTGTCGCTTCTACGTCTGCTGACCTTTTACCTTATGGAAAATTCCGTATCGTTGAGAGTGAAGCTCCAAACGGATATTTGACAGACGGTGCAAAACCGATTGATTTTGCAATCACAGAGAATGGAAAAATCGTTGATTTAACCGACGAAGCCCATTCTATCTACAATCAGATTAAGCGTGGAGATATTGAGGGCGTAAAAATCGGAGCAGGCACACACAAGCGTCTTGCTGATGTTCCCTTTAGGATCACAAGCAAGACAACGGGCGAAAGTCATGTTGTGGTAACTGATGATAACGGGCAATTCTCCACTTCTTCTGACTGGGCTTCTCATAAGCATAATACCAACGCAGGAAAGACCAGCGAGGACGGTGTATGGTTTGGAACTTCTAAACCAGACGACAGCAAAGGGGCGTTGCCTTATGATACCTACATCATTGAAGAAATGCGTTGCGATAGTAACAAAGGCTTTGAGCTTATCCCACCTTTTGAAATCGTGGTATCAAGAAATAACCTTGTGATTGATTTAGGTACTTTGACTGATGAATACGAAAAAGAAATCTCTATCCATACCACAGCGACCAGTAAGGACGGCGAAAAGACAATCCTTGCAGGAAAAGAGGTAACAATCGTTGATACCGTCAAATTAGACGGACTTACAAAAGGCACAAAATATCAGCTCAAAGGCTGGCAGATGTTAAAGGAAGAAAACACCGAGCTTCTTATCAATGGAAAGCGTGTAGAAAATGACTATACCTTTATCGCTGATGATGAAGCTATGAAAGTGGAAATTACTTATACATTCAATGCGTCCGAGCTTGGCGGTAAAAATCTGGTAACATTCGAGGAATTATACGATTTGAGCAATCCAGAAGAACCCGTAAAAGTTGCGGAACATAAAGACATTGAGGACGACGGACAGACGGTACTTATCACAGAGCGTATCATCAAAATTCATACGACTGCTACCGATAAGGACGGCAACAAAGAGCTTGAAGCTGGAAAAGAGGTAACAATCATTGATACCATAACCTTAGAGGGCTTAGAAGTCGGCACACAGTACAAACTTGTAGGCTGGCAGATGTTGAAAGAAGAAAATGCAGAGCTTCTTATCAATGGAAAACGTGTGGAAAGTGATTACACCTTTACCGCAGACAGCGAAACTATGAAAGCGGAAGTTGCCTTTACCTTTGACGCTACTTCTCTTGACGGCAAACAGCTTGTAACTTTTGAAGAATTGTACGATTTAAGCAATCCAGACGAGCCGAAGAAAGTTACCGAGCATAAAGACATTGACAACGAGGGACAGACGATTACCTTTAAGGAAAAACCCGAAGTCCCAGAAGAACCAGAGAAACCCAAAACACCACAGACACCAGATACACCGCATAAAACAGACAGTCCAAAAACGGGCGATAACACGAACCTTTACGGACTGCTTGCATTATTACTAACTTCTGGTGCTGGACTGGCAGGTATCTTCTTCTGCAAACGCCGTAAAATGAAGAAATCATAAGGCGGTAACGATATGAGAAAAGAAAAATCACGTTCTCCGCCGATACCGTGTCGGCAGACTTCCGCTTATTCTGGCTTGTCTGCTACTTACCTGCAAGAACACGGATAGTCAAGGGTGCGTAAGCATTTATTTTACCCTTTACTATCTGGGGACTTGCTGGTACTTCCCTAACCGCCAGAATAAGAAATCACTATCAAAAACTTATCAAATATAGAAAGAAACGAGGTAAAACAATATGGAAATGAAATATGTCGTGCCAGATATGGCACAGTCTTTTGGAACACTTGAATTTGCAGGCGAAAGCGAGCCTATCTTTGAAAGAGATAAAAATAACCGCAGGGTCTTAGCCAGACGAAGCTACAACCTTTATTCTGATGTGCAGAAAGGCGAAAATGTTGTCGTGGAAATTCCCGTGCAGGCTGGCGAAAAGCATTTCAAGTATGAACAGAAAGTAAAACTTGTCAATCCGAAATTATACGGCAGAGGTTACGCAATTGGGGATATGGGACATACCGATTATGTGTTACTTGCTGATGATATTGTAGCAGTTGAAGAAAAGTAAAGGAGTGAAAATATTATGAGATTATCAAACGGTTTTGTTATTGACAAAGAGAAAACATTTGGAGAATTAAAATTTACAGCAGTGCGTGATGTATTCTTGCAGAATGAGGACGGGACACCGAGTACCCAGCTTAAAAAGCGTATCTATGATTTGAAGTGCAGTCTGCATGGTGGAATTATCCCCGTGTCTGTACCGCCAGAAGTACCAGTAAGGGAATTTCCGTACAATGCAGTTGTGGAGCTTGTCAATCCAGTAGCCGATACGGTATCACGAAAAACCTATACGGGTGCAGATGTGGACTGGTATGTAAAGGCAGAGGATATTGTGTTGAAGAATAAAGGCAATCAGAACGCAGGCAATCCACAGAACCATGTACCGCAAGGACAGATGAAAAAATAAATGTGAGCCCATATTTTTCTTGTAACTTATATATAGAACCGATATAATTAGTTGAAAAGTTCTGTTTTAAGCCATGTAAAACTATTTTGACAAGGGAAAATGGCAATGTCAAAGGCTTTTGACAGACAAAATAGCTATATTCATATACAATAAAGGAGAAGATTCAAGATGGATATTGGATTACAAATCAAAAAATTTAGGGAACAACAAAAAATTTCTCAAGAAGAACTGGCTCTTAAAATATTTGTTTCAAGACAAACAATTTCTAACTGGGAAACAAATAAAAGTTGTCCAGATGTTAAAAGTTTAATTACTTTATCTAATATCTTCAATGTGTCTTTAGATAATTTTATAAAAGAAGATATAAAGGAGATGAGGGAGATTGTAGAAAAAGCAACTATTAAAAAGTTTAATGTGATAAGTGTAGTTTTCCTAATTGAATTGATAGTCGTAGCCATAAGTGCCTATCCTTTATTTAGTATTAAGGGAAATATAGGAATTATTATTTGGTTATGCTTGTTTGCAATAACGCTCTATACGGCAAGTAAGATTGAAAAATTCAAAAAGAGCCATGACATTCAAACCTATAAAGAAATTTTGGCATTTATTGACGGAAAGCAATTAACGCATGATGAAACACAACAAGAAATAGGAAAAAGAAATTATCAAAAAATCATATTTGCATTCATTGCAGGTGTAATCGCACTTATTATATGTTTTGTTGTAATTTTTATTTGCCAGCATTTAACAAATTAAAAGGGAGGAGAAATCATGGAATTTTGGCTTATTATGATTGGCTTTATAGTTATGGGCGGAAGTTGTTCATTAGCAGGTACTTGGTGGGATAGAAAAAATAAAAAAGATAAAAAAGAAGAAAAGAAACAATAAAATTTACACTTTATTGTTGATTAAGCAGTTAGTCTTAGGATTGACTGCTTTTTTCATACCTAGAAAGGATTGATTTATGCGTATGATTTGGAACAAAGGACACCGTATCAGAGCCAGCGACAAGCACCTTGTCTACCACTTTTCCATAGGGACGCTTCTGTTTGTATTCATGGCGGTTCTTCTGCTACTGAACATCAAACAGCTCATGCGTACCGACTGGGAACATTTCAGCTTGTTAGAAAACGGCTTGACGCTTTCCCCTTACAACTTCATAACTGTGCTGATAGCGACTGGTGTTTGTGCATTGGTCGCTTTTCTGTATTACCGCTTCTGTTACGACAGTTTCAAGAAGCTATTGCACCGTCAAAAGCTGGCACGAATGATACTGGAAAATAAGTGGTATGAAGCCGATACCGTACAAGACAGCGGTTTTTTTACTGACCTGCAAAGCAGATCAAGGGAAAAAATCGTCTGGTTTCCAAAGATTTATTATCAAATGGAAAAGGGATTGCTCCATATCCGCTGTGAAATCACGTTAGGAAAATATCAAGACCAGCTTTTACGGTTAGAGGATAAATTGGAAAGTGGCTTGTATTGCGAGCTGACCGACAAGACCTTACATGACGGCTATATTGAATACACCCTGCTTTATGACATGATAGCAAACCGCATTACCATTGATGAAGTATGGGCAGAAAACGGCTGTCTTAGGCTGATGAAAAATCTTGTGTGGGAATATGACGCACTCCCTCACGCTTTGATTGCTGGTGGGACTGGTGGCGGTAAAACTTATTTTCTGCTGACGCTCATTGAAGCCTTACTGCATACCAACGCTGTCCTTTATATCTTAGACCCAAAGAACAGCGACCTTGCAGACTTGGGAACAGTCATGCCTAATGTCTATCACACCAAAGAAGAAATGATTGATTGCGTCAATGCCTTTTATGAGGGCATGGTACGGCGAAGTGAGGAAATGAAGCAACACCCGAACTATAAGACGGGCGAAAACTACGCCTATCTGGGACTTCCACCCTGCTTTCTTATCTTTGATGAATATGTAGCGTTTTTTGAAATGTTGGGGACAAAAGAAAGCGTGAGCTTACTTAGCCAGTTAAAGAAAATCGTTATGTTAGGGCGACAAGCAGGTTATTTCCTTATTGTTGCCTGCCAGCGTCCAGACGCAAAGTATTTTTCAGATGGTATCAGAGATAACTTCAATTTCCGTGTGGGACTTGGGCGTATCAGCGAATTAGGTTACGGTATGCTGTTTGGTTCAGATGTGAAAAAGCAGTTTTTCCAGAAGCGTATCAAGGGGCGTGGCTATTGTGATGTGGGAACAAGCGTCATAAGTGAGTTTTACACGCCTTTAGTCCCAAAAGGACATGATTTTTTACAGACTATCAGCTCTCTTGCACAAGCAAGGCAGGACGGGACGGCGACGTGCGAAGCGAAAGGCGACGGCACGGACTAGCCGTTGCTGGTGTGGCGTCAGCCACGCCAGCAGGTAAAACCCCTCGGTATCTAACAGAGGGGTACGTTTGCAAATAGACAATAGACAAAAAACATAGGAAACATAAGGCTTCTGGCATGGTTTTCTAGCAAAAATCGGCTGTGAAGTCGCCTTAAAAAACTTCACACTTTACAGATTGGGGGTATGGTTCTGAATGAAGAACAACGGATAAAAGAATTACGGGAGAAACGGATTGCTTACGGTATCTCACAAGGCAGGCTGGCGGTGGCTTCTGGTATCACAAGGGAATATTTCAACAAGATAGAAAGTGGAAAAATGAAGCCGTCAAAGGAACTTCTGGAAACTCTGCATAAGGAACTGGCAAGGTTCAATCCAGAAGTACCGCTTACCATGCTGTTTGATTATGTGAAAATTCGTTTTCCCACGCTGGATATACAGCACATCATCAAAGATATATTAAAACTGAATATCAATTATATGCTCCATGAAGATTACGGACATTACAGTTATACGGAGCATTATTCTTTAGGGGACATCTTTATCTATACGTCGGCTGACGAAGAAAAAGGTGTCCTTTTAGAGTTAAAGGGGCGTGGTTGCCGACAGTTTGAAAGTTACCTGCTGGCACAACAAAGAAGTTGGTATGACTTTCTCATGGACGCACTCATAGACGGTGGCGTGATGAAGCGTATCGACCTTGCTATCAACGACCATACGGGTATTTTGGATATTCCAGAGCTTGCGGAAAAATGCAGGAAACGGGAATATATCGGAAAGTCCAGAAGTTATAAGTTTTATCAGTCGGGCGAGCTTATCAAGCATAGAGAGGACGACAGAGAATATATGGGACGCACCCTTTATCTTGGTTCGCTAAAATCAGATGTGTATTTCTGTATCTATGAAAAGGACTATGAGCAGTACGTCAAGTTAGGGACACCGCTGGAAGAAGCCGACATTATCAACCGTTTTGAGATACGGCTTAGAAATGAACGTGCCTATTATGCAGTACGAGATTTGCTGACCTATTATGACGCAGAGCAGACTGCCTTTTCTATCATCAACCAGTATGTGCGGTTTGTTGATGAAGAAGCAGACAAGCGAAAAAATGACTGGAAACTCAATGACCGCTGGGCGTGGTTTATCGGCGATAACAGACAGAGCTTGAAGCTGACGACAAAGCCAGAGCCTTACACCTTAGACCGTACATTGCGGTGGGTACAACGGCAGGTAGCACCGACCTTGAAAATGCTGAAAAGGATTGATAAGGGAAACGGAACAGACTACATGAAAACTATCGAACAGCAGGCAAAGCTCACAGAAAAGCATGAAATGATAATCAAACAGCAGACGACCCCTGCAAAAGATTTAGTAGAAAGTTAGGAGTGATGAAAAAATGTGGGAATTATTGAAAGACTTCCTGCTGGTATCTGTTGGAACGGGTATCGGCGTAGCCTTGATGTGTATTTTAAGTGTTGGCAAAGGAGCTGACTATGAAATGAAGAAATTAAAAGAAAGCGAGGACAAATAACATGAATTTCGGGCAAAATTTGTATCAATGGTTTTTAAGCAACGCACAGAGCTTAGTGCTTATGTCGATTGTGGTTATCGGTATCTACTTAGGGTTCAAGCGTGAGTTTTCAAAACTTATCGGTTTCTTGGTAGTTGCCTTGATTGCTGTCGGCTTGGTATTCAATGCTGGCGGTGTGAAAGATGTACTGTTAGAGCTGTTCAATAAGATTATCGGTGCATAAAATTTTATTGTGGGGCTGATGTATGGGTGCTATAATGTGAAAAAAGAAGTAATCGAGGTGTTCTATTTTGAATGAGAGAGAAAAAATTATTCGTTTATGGTTTGATATGTGGTTGAAACAGCAAGACTTAGGAATAGATAAAATTTTTACAGAAGATGTTGTTTATACGGAAAGCTGGTGTCCTAAATATGAAAATCTTAAAACAGTAAAACATTGGTTTAATGAATGGAATACTCGTGGTAAAGTCATTATTTGGGATATTAAACAGTTCTTTCATAAAGAAAATCAAACTGTCGTAGAATGGTATTTTAAAAATGAAATGAATACGGGAAGCGTTGAAGAATTTGACGGTATTTCCTTAATTGAATGGACAGAAGATAACAAAATCAAATCATTAAAAGAATATGGTTGCAATCTGAATAACTATAATCCATATCAACACAGCGATAACCCTCAATTTAGAGATGAAAAAACAAACTGGTTTTAAAACTTAATCAAATTATATCCATATACATAAAGCAGTTAGTCTTAGGATTGACTGCTTTTTTCTTACCTAAAATCAGATTGGAGTGATGAAATGAGCGATATTTTTAAGGATATGCAGGCAAACGTCGGCTGTGATTATATTTCTAACCTGCCCTCTTACAAGCGTAAAGTGTGGCATGAAATGAAGCGATTACCGCTTACGAATTATGATATAAAACAGTTAGAAGATTTTTCAAAGTATGTGTTTGGTATGTCGTACCAGAGCTTAAAAGATGTGATGAAGCAACAGAAAGGACGTGAGGAACAATGCAGGAAACAAGGGTGCTGGTGGAAACGAGAGGAACAACTGGCGAAGAAACAATATCATACTGGTTCGACCTGCCGATAGATGTTGCCGAGTTTGAAGAAAAGTTAGGTATCGGTGCAGAAAGTGGGGATTATCGTATTATCGAAAAGGTGTTGCCTTATGCTGATGAAGTCCACGAACACACCAGCGTGTACCAGCTCAACGAATTAGATTTTATGTACCGCCAGCTTTCAAGTGATATGCAGGAAGAATATGTATCACTACTTACGGTGTTTGAAAATTTAGAAGCACTTTATATTTGCAGGAACGTGATTATTGTTTATCCCGACTGTAAAAGCATGATAGATGTTGCAAGGCAAAAGCTGATGAACGACCCGATGTTCAAGCATTTATCCGAGGACTGTCAAGAATACTACTTTGACTTTGAAGCCTACGCTTCTCACTTGCAGGAACACGGGAAATTTTTAGTAACAGAACACGGTATCTTTGAACTGCCAGAGTAGGAAATGAGGTGGTGCTTATGATTGATGATATGGCGGTTTATATTGCTAATCTTGGCAAATACAATGAGGGCTATTTAGTCGGTGCTTGGTTCACGTTCCCCATTGACGAGGAAGATGTGAAAGAAAAAATCGGCTTGAATGAACAGTATGAGGAATACGCTATCCATGATACCGACAACTTTCCCATTGCGATTGGCGAGTATGTTTCCATTGAAGAACTCAATGAGATGTATGAAATGATAGAGGAACTTCCCGACTATATTGTAGAGTGTCTGGACGAATTTATCAGCCACTATGGGACGCTGGAAGAAGTCGTGGAACATAAGGACGATATTTACTATTATCCCGACTGTGAAACCATGACAGATGTTGCCTACTACTACATAGACGAATTGCAGGCACTTGGGGACATTCCACCCAGCTTACAGAATTACATTGACTATGAAGCCTACGGGCGAGATTTGGATATGGGCGGTTGCTTTATTGAAACAAGCCGAGGTATGTGCGAGATACCATATTAACGCTGGAAGATCAGCGACAAGCATTGTTGCTACTGACAGCGTATTTCTCTTTAAGGGACAGTCTGAAAATGGCTGTCCTTTTCTATTTTGAAAGGAGCTGAAAGAACTTGAAAAAGATTAAAAGCTACACGGGTATCTGGAACGTGGAAAAAGTCTTGTATGCAATCAATGACTTTAACTTACCCTTTCCCGTTACTTTTACACAGATTACATGGTTTGTGATTACGGAATTTATCATCATTCTGTTTGGGGATATTCCCCCACTTTCCATGATTGAGGGAGCATTTCTCAAATACTTTGGTATTCCCGTTGCTCTCACTTGGTTCATGTCGCAGAAAACCTTTGACGGAAAGAAGCCGTACAGCTTTTTGAAATCACAGATAACCTATGCCCTGCGACCAAAAATCACTTATGCAGGAAAAGCCGTAAAACTGCATAAGCAGATATTGAATGAAACAATCACGGCAGTAAGGAGTGTGAACTATGTTCCCGATAAAATATATTGACAATAACCTTGTCTGGAACAAGGACAATGAGGTGTTCGCCTACTATGAGCTGATACCATACAACTATTCTTTTCTATCCGCAGAGCAGAAATTTATCGTGCATGACAGTTTCCGACAGCTTATCGCACAGTCCCGTGAGGGTAAAATTCATGCGTTGCAGATTGCCACAGAAAGCTCAATCCGCAGTATGCAGGAACAGTCAAAGAAGCTGGTAACTGGAAAATTAAAGGAAGTTGCCTGCCAGAAGATAGACGAACAGACCGAAGCGTTAGTATCTATGATTGGGGACAATCAAGTGGACTACCGCTTTTTTCTTGGCTTTAAGCTCATGGTTACGGAAGAACAGCTCAATCTGAAGAACATCAAAAAATCGGTGTGGCTGACGTTCACAGAATTTCTCCATGAAGTGAACCACACGCTGATGAATGATTTTGTTTCCATGCCGAATGATGAAATCAACCGTTACATAAAAATGGAAAAGTTACTGGAAAATAAAATCTCCCGTCGCTTTAAGGTGCGTCGCTTGGAAATCCATGATTTTGGGTATCTCATGGAACATCTTTACGGCAGGGACGGTATCGCTTATGAAGATTATGAGTACCAGCTACCAAAGAAAAAATTGAACAAAGAGACGCTGATAAAATACTACGACCTTATCCGTCCGACAAGGTGTGTGATTGAGGAAAGCCAGCGGTATTTACGATTGGAACATGAGGACAAGGAAAGCTATGTGTCCTATTTTACCGTCAATGCGATTGTAGGAGAGCTTGATTTTCCGTCGTCTGAAATCTTCTATTTCCAGCAACAGCAATTCACATTCCCCGTTGATACGAGCATGAATGTAGAAATCGTGGAAAATCGGAAAGCATTAACGACCGTCCGCAACAAGAAAAAGGAACTGAAAGACCTTGATAATCACGCCTATCAAGCAGGAAGTGAAACCAGCTCAAATGTGGTGGACGCTTTAGACAGCGTGGACGAGCTGGAAACTGATTTAGACCAGACAAAAGAAAGTATGTATAAGTTAAGCTACGTCATACGGGTGTCTGCACCCGATCTTGACGAGCTGAAACGCCGTTGTGATGAAGTCAAGGACTTTTACGACGACCTCAATGTAAAGCTGGTGCGTCCTGCTGGGGATATGCTGGGGCTTCATTCTGAATTTTTACCAGCCAGCAAGCGATATATCAATGACTATGTGCAGTATGTAAAATCAGATTTTTTAGCTGGGCTTGGCTTTGGTGCGACACAGCAGTTAGGAGAAACTACGGGTATCTATATGGGCTATTCTGTTGATACGGGAAGAAATGTGTACCTGCAACCGTCCCTTGCCAGTCAAGGTGTAAAAGGTACAGTTACCAACGCTTTAGCGTCTGCTTTTGTCGGTTCGCTTGGCGGTGGGAAATCGTTCTGTAACAATCTTCTGGTATATTATGCGGTGCTGTTTGGCGGTCAAGCACTTCTGTTAGACCCTAAAAGTGAGCGTGGTAACTGGAAAGAAACGCTCCCAGAGATTGCACATGAAATCAATATCGTAAATCTTACCAGCGATAAGGACAATGCAGGGCTTCTTGACCCGTTTGTGATTATGAAGAATGTAAAAGACGCTGAAAGTCTGGCAATCGACATCTTAACATTCCTTACGGGTATTTCTTCAAGGGACGGCGAAAAATTCCCCGTACTTCGTAAGGCAGTACGCTCCGTTACCCAGAGCGACAGTCGGGGCTTGCTCCATGTGATAGACGAGCTACGCCGTGAAGATACGCCCATATCAAGAAATATCGCAGACCATATCGACAGCTTCACGGACTACGACTTTGCACACCTGCTGTTTTCAGACGGTACGGTAGAAAATGCTATCAGTCTGGATAATCAGCTCAATATCATTCAAGTAGCCGACCTTGTACTGCCAGATAAAGATACCACTTTTGAAGAATACACGACCATTGAATTGTTGTCTGTGTCTATGCTGATTGTGATTAGTACCTTTGCCCTTGATTTTATCCATTCGGACAGAAGCATTTTTAAGATTGTCGATTTAGACGAAGCGTGGGCGTTCTTAAATGTGGCACAAGGAGAAACCTTATCAAATAAGCTGGTTCGTGCTGGGCGAGCTATGCAGGCAGGCGTTTATTTCGTTACCCAGTCTGCCTATGACGTGTCAAAGGAAAGTCTGAAAAACAATATCGGCTTAAAGTTTGCATTTAGAAGCACGGATATAAACGAGATAAAGCAGACCTTAGAGTTTTTCGGTATCGACAAGGACGATGAGAACAACCAGAAACGCTTGCGTGATTTGGAGAACGGACAATGCTTATTGCAGGACTTATACGGGCGTGTCGGTGTGGTGCAGATACACCCAGTCTTTGAAGAACTGCTACACGCCTTTGATACCAGACCGCCCGTACAGAGAAATGAGGTGGAGTGATGAAAGAAAGGATAAAAGGTGTGTTCACAAAAAAGAAGATTTTCCACTTTCTCAAAATGGCTCTGTTCGTGGTGGCACTCTCCCTTATCCTGCTTTCACTTTTGGGGACGGTGGCTCATGCGACGGGGCTTGTAGACGATACCATAAACGCAGAAAATCTTTATTCAAAATATCCCCTTTCCAACTACCAGCTTGATTTTTTCGTCGATAATAGCTGGTCGTGGCTTCCGTGGAACTGGCTCGACGGTATCGGAAAATCGGTACAATACGGGCTGTACTGCATTACCAACTTTGTCTGGACTATCAGTTTGTATTTGAGTAATGCAACGGGCTATGTGGTGCAGGAAGCCTATAAGCTGGACTTCATCAATGATATGGCAGACAGTATCGGAAAGAGCATACAGACCCTTGCAGGCGTTACCGAGAACGGCTTTTCTTCTACGGGCTTCTATGTTGGTTTCCTGCTTCTCATTATCTTAGTGGTGGGAATGTACGTTGCTTATACGGGACTGATAAAACGGGAAACCAGCAAAGCACTTCACGCTGTTATCAACTTTGTGGTGGTGTTCGTGCTGTCCGCTTCATTTATTGCTTATGCTCCCGACTATATCAAGAAGATAAATGAATTTTCATCAGACATCAGTACCGCTTCTTTGGATTTGGGAACAAAAATCATGCTCCCTAACTCCGACAGCGAGGGTAAGGACAGCGTGGACTTGATACGGGACAGCCTATTTTCTATTCAAGTGGAACAGCCGTGGCTCTTGCTTCAATTCGGGAACAGCAACGCAGAAGAAATCGGGACAGACCGTGTAGAAGCTCTCGTATCGGCAAGTCCAGAGGACGAGGACGGGAAAACCAGAGAGGAAGTCGTGAAAACAGAAATCGAGGACAACGACAATAACAATCTGACAATACCGCAGGTCGTGAACCGTTTGGGTATGGTGTTCTTCCTCTTGTTCTTTAACTTGGGTATCACGATATTTGTATTCTTGCTTACGGGCATGATGTTGTTCAGCCAGATACTTTTTATTATCTTTGCAATGTTTTTACCTATCAGTTTTTTACTTTCCATGATACCGAGCTATGAAAGCATGGCAAAGCAGGCAATCGTGAGAGTATTTAATACCATAATGACACGGGCAGGAATAACGCTCATTGTAACGGTGGCATTTAGTATTTCCAGTATGTTTTACAACATTTCCACAGACTACCCATTCTTTATGGTGGCGTTCTTGCAGATAGTATGTTTCGCTGGTATCTACATGAAGCTGGGCGACTTAATGAGTATGTTCTCACTTAATGCTGGCGACAGTCAAAGCATGGGACGACGCATATTCCGCAGACCGTATCTGTTTATGCGACATCGGGCTAGGCGTATGGAACACCGTATTGCAAGGGCGGTAAGTGCTGGCGGTATTTCGGGCGGTGTAGCTGGTGCGGTGGCTGGAAGTGCCGTTGCTGGCAAGAGAGCCGAAAGAAAAAATACGGCTTCTAAAGAAAATCGGGGCAATACCACTTCCAGCATGGGACAGCGTGCAGGTTCAAAAGTCGGTGCTGTTTTAGATACGAAAAATAAAGTGAAAGACAAGGCAAACGCTGTCAAAGAGAATATCAAGGATATGCCGACACAGACCGCTTATGCGGTGTATTCCGCAAAGGAAAAGGCAAAGTCCAGCGTGTCCGACTTCAAGCGTGGCATGGTGCAGGAACAGCAGTCCAGACAGACGGGACGCTTGGAAAAGCAGGAACAGCGTAAGAAAAATATCGCTGACAAACGTATGGAGCTTCAAAAGGCACAAGAAGCAAGGCAGGTACAGCGAAAGGCTGACGGATCAGCGACAACGGGAGCTACCCGTCCCCATGAGCGACCAGTCACAGCTTCAACCATTCCAAAGCCGAGTGTTGAAAAAATGCAGGAAGTCAAACGCCCAGCCACAGCTCCAACTCCGAAAGCAAGTGAGCCAGTCAAGACAAATGTTATCAAAGAGCGTCCGTTATCTTCTGGTGCTTCTGATAAGAAAGCACCCCAGCCTACACAGACAGTACATAGGCAGAATGTAGAAAAAGTGGTATCGCAGGAAACACGCCAGAATGACACCAAAGACCGCAGGATAAAGGTTCAGCAGACCCAGAGCGTCCAGAAGAACCAGCAGACCATAGAGAAAACCCGTAACCTTGTAACGAAGAAAGGACAGAAGAAAAAATGAAACTGAAACATATCGCTATCATTGGCAGTCTGTTTCCTATCCTCTTTTCTCTGGTGCTTTTCTTTGGCGTCCTCATTAGTGCGGACAGCGACGACGAGAACAGCAATTTTTCTTCTGGCATTACGGGTATGAACCTATCCGCAGAAGTCTTGAAACATCAGCCTATGGTAGAAAAATACGCCAGAGAAAACGGTATCTCCGAGTATGTCAATGTGTTACTTGCTATCATTCAAGTAGAAAGTGGCGGTACGGCAGAAGATGTTATGCAGAGTTCGGAAAGTCTTGGTTTACCGCCTAATTCCTTAGATACGGAAAGCTCAATCAAGCAGGGGTGTAAGTATTTTGCGTCCCTGCTTTCTTCCTGCAAAAATCAAGGTATCGACGACTTGAATGTAGCGATACAGTCTTATAACTATGGCGGTGGCTATGTGGGATATGTGGCAGGAAAAGGAAAAAAACACACTTTTAATCTTGCAGAGAGCTTCGCCCGTGAGAAATCGGGTGGAAAGAAAGTAACCTACACCAACCCGATAGCCGTTGCTAAGAATGGGGGCTGGCGGTATGGCTATGGAAATATGTTCTATGTGGAAGTAGTCAATCAGTATTTAGCAGTTCCGCAGGTATCGGGAGAACTGGCACAAAAGGTAATGAATGAAGCGTTGAAATATCAAGGCTGGAAGTATGTGTATGGTGGCAGTAACCCGAATACTTCCTTTGATTGTTCGGGATTGACGCAATGGTGCTATGGAAAAGCTGGTATCTCCTTACCGAGAACAGCACAAGCACAGTATGACGCAACCCAACATCTGCCACTCTCGCAGGCAAAAGCAGGCGATTTGGTGTTTTTCCATTCCACCTATAACGCTGGTTCGTATGTAACACACGTCGGTATTCTTGTTTCGCCGACACAGATGTACCACGCAGGCGACCCGATAGGATATGCAGACCTAAGTAGTAGTTACTGGCAACAGCACTTAATCGGTGCAGGACGAGTAAAACAATAGAAAGGACTTGAAAAATATGTTTAAGAAGAATAAGAAACAGACAGAAACTATCAAAGAACCAAAAGAAAAAAAGGTGCGTACTGTCAAGGTAGGCACACATAAGAAAACCGTGATTGCGTTGTGGGTGGTGCTTGTCGCAAGCGTGAGCTTTGGGGTGTATAAGAATTTTACGGCTATCGACCAGCACACCACCCATGAAAAAGAAATCATTGAACTTTGCTTGCAGGACACCAACGGGATAGAAAATTTCGTGAAAAACTTTGCGAAGTCCTATTACACATGGGATAACAGCAAAGAAGCTATCGAAGCAAGGACGCAGGCAATCAGCGGTTATCTGACAAAGGAATTGCAGGACTTAAATGTAGACACCATTAGAACCGATATACCGACCAGCTCCACGGTTACAGATGTGATTGTATGGCATATCGAGCAATCGGGAGCGGACACTTTTTCTGCTACCTACGAAGTAGATCAGCAGATAAAAGAGGGAGAACAGACAAGCAATGTGAAAGCAACCTATACTGTAAAAGTCTATGTGGACGCAGACGGGGATATGGTAATCGTTCAAAACCCTACCCTTGCACCAGCAGTTGAAAAATCAGACTATGAGCCTAAGACACCAGAAGCAGACGCAAGCGTGGACGCTGATACGGTAAATGACGCTACCGCTTTTCTGGAAACATTCTTTAAGCTGTACCCAACAGCGACGGAAAAAGAGCTTGCTTACTATGTATTGGGAAATGTGATTGAACCTATCGGCAGGGACTACCTTTATTCTGAACTGGTAAACCCTATCTTTATAAAGGACGGCGACAATGTGAAAGTCAAGGTTGCGGTAAAATTCATTGATAATCAGACAAAAGCGACGCAGGTATCGCAGTATGAGCTTGTGCTACATAAGGATAGTAACTGGAAGATTGTAGGATAAATGATATAGCGTGCATTTCCTATCAGATTTGCACGCTTTTACAAAACGACAAGAAAACTGTGCAAAAATATTGACTTGTAATGACCGAATGCTATAATATAAATGACAAGTGTACTTGGTATTATTTGAAGGGAGCGTTATATAATGGATAAAGAAAAAATACTATCACAAAACAAAAAAGAGAATCTATATCTTGATGAATACGAAAAACATATTAAACTTCAAGGGAAATCTTTTGGCTTAATGTTTGTTTTATTTATCTGCATTTTAATTCTTTTCATTAAAGCAGTTTGTAAAGAACCTTACTATGACATAATGACAATTATTGGGTCTGTGGCATTTGGCTCTATGGGTTATGAAGCACATATTTCAAAAAATAAATCCAAATTTGTTATTGCTTTATTCTTTTTTCTATTTATGGGGTATTACTTTTATAAATTTTTAATGGTAGGTTTATAGAATGGACGAACATTTAATTTTGCGAAACAGATTAAAAACTGTACGAAAAGAAAAAAAATTATCACAAACAGAATTAGCTGAACTAGTCGGGGTTTCTCGGAATACAGTTAGTTCTATTGAAACTGGACAATTTAATCCAACAGCAAAATTGGCATTAGTGCTTTGTATAGCTTTAGATAAAAAATTTGAAGAATTATTTTATTTTGATTAAAGGAGAGAACGATTATGGAATTAGAGGAATTGATTGTTGAAATAGTTATAGGATTGTTTTTACTTTTTACATCTTATCAAATAGGTATAAAAGAGAATATTACTTTATTACATGGTTATCATTATACACAACTTGACCCTAAAGATAAAAAGGTGTTTACAAAAAAAATAGGAATAGGCACTTTACTGGTTAGTATTGGTATTCTTGTTATGCCGATTATCAATTTAATCTCTCATTCTGAATTAGGCTATTACATAGGTCTTATTTTGATTGTTGTAGGAGTGTTTTATATCATATTCATCATTGTAAAATACAATGGAAAACTTATTAGCTTTAAAAAGTAGAATTGAGGTATGAATATGATAGGACTGAACAAAAGAGATATAAAAAAGGCATTGAAAGCTGGTGCAAAAGCTGGCGGTGTATCATTGGCTGATGTTCGGGCGGATATTGAAGCTACGATTGATGAAGCTATGAATAGCACCGACCCAGAGGTGCAGGCAAATTTCAAAAAGTATTTTGGGAATAAACGCCCTACACCAGAAGAATATATTTATATCATTACGAAAAAGACAAAGGCAAAATTATAATAAAAGGGTCGTGGAAATGCTTCACAAAATTGTGATCTGCATTATCACGGCTCTTTTACTCTCTGTTTACTTTCAAAACTGTAAGTGTAATTGAATACTGCCCTTGCTATAATTTAATTGTATTCCAAAACAAATAAATGTGGCAGGAAGAAAGGAGCGATTTTTAATGGAACACATTTTAAATTTAGAGCAAGTAAAAAAATACTACGGGGGTAACTCTGGAAATATCACAAAGGCAGTAGACGGTATTTCTATGTATGTAGATAAGGGCGAATTTGTCGCAATCATGGGAGCTAGTGGTTCTGGAAAGACTACCCTATTAAACTGTATCTCTACGATTGATACTGTAACCAGCGGACACATTACAGTCAATAATCAAGATATTACCAAAATCAAGGATAAAGATTTTGCTGATTTCAGACGTGAAAATTTAGGGTTCATTTTTCAAGATTTCAACCTTTTAGATACTTTAACGATTGGAGAAAACATTTCTTTATCATTGGTTATCAACAAACAGAACCCTACTGATATTGAGAAAAGAGTTCATGCTATCGCCGATAAATTGGGTATTCGTGATATTTTATCGAAATTTCCTTATGAAGTTTCTGGCGGACAAAAACAGCGTTGTGCTTGTGCTAGAGCCTTAATCAATGAACCGAAACTGATTTTAGCTGATGAACCGACGGGAGCTTTGGACTCAAAAGCTTCCAGATTATTACTGGAAACAATGTCTGAAATCAACAAGAAAATGCAGGCTACTATTTTAATGGTAACACATGACCCGTTTAGTGCGTCTTTCTGTGAACGTATTTTGTTCTTGAAAGACGGTAAAATATTCAATGAAATTTTCAGAGGGGAAAAAAGCAGAAAAGATTTCTTCAATGAAATACTGGATATATTAACCTTGCTCGGAGGTGAAGTGGGAAATGTTAGGTAAGTTAGCGTATAGAAATACAAAAAGAAATATTAAAGATTATTTGATTTATCTGATAACCGTTACTGCATCCTTTTCTCTTATATTTGCTTTTAATTTGGTGGCAAATTCTGATGAAATTGTAAAGTTATGTTCCAGTATGGATGCATTTAAGAATTCATTGTTCGCTGTAAATATTCTTATTATTTTTGTGATATGCTTTTTGATCAACTATACAACGAAATTTATGTTTGAAAAAAGAAGTAAAGAATTAGGAACATATATGCTTCTTGGCATTAAGAAAAAAGAAATTGCCCACTTAGTTGTAATTGAAAATATACTGTTGGGAATTTTAGCATTTGTATTAGCTATTCCTATTGGCTTTTTATTCAGCCAGTTTGTGTCGTTAGTAATTGTAAACTTACTGGGTATTCCAAAAACTCTCTTTATTTCTTTGAATTTCGTTTCTATTGGACTATTGATAATTTATTTTTTAACTATTTATGTTTTGGTTTTGCTTAATCTATTAAGAAGAATAAGTAAAATGACGATACGTGATTTTCTTTATTTTGACAAACAAAATGAAAAGAAAATGTTCCGTGACAGTAAAAAAAGAAATGTCATTTTTGTTTTAAGTATTATTCTTGGTGCGATTTCTCTTTTTCTCTGGAATTCACGTTGTACTATGGATAATTTTAATAAGCAAGAAACACTTACTTATTTGATGGTAAGCGTAATCATGTTGATTATCAGCATTTATGGTATATCTACAACTTGTGCAGATATGTTCTTGACTGTTATCTTAAAATTTTGTATAATAGGAATTGAAGTTAAATTAGATGCTAAAAATTTGTAATTAAGAAGGAGGGATTCGTCATGTTGGTATTCCAAATGCGTAATGTAGATAAAACATCTACTGTTTTGAAACAGACTAAAAACAGTGATTACGCAGATAAATAAATACGTTAGATTAATTCCTACCAGTGACTAATCTTATGACTTTTTAAACAGATAACTAAAATTACAAACAAATCGTTTAACTTCTGTATTTATTTACAGATGTAATCACTTCAGGAGTGATTACATGAACAAAAATATAAAATATTCTCAAAACTTTTTAACGAGTGAAAAAGTACTCAACCAAATAATAAAACAATTGAATTTAAAAGAAACCGATACCGTTTACGAAATTGGAACAGGTAAAGGGCATTTAACGACGAAACTGGCTAAAATAAGTAAACAGGTAACGTCTATTGAATTAGACAGTCATCTATTCAACTTATCGTCAGAAAAATTAAAACTGAATACTCGTGTCACTTTAATTCACCAAGATATTCTACAGTTTCAATTCCCTAACAAACAGAGGTATAAAATTGTTGGGAATATTCCTTACCATTTAAGCACACAAATTATTAAAAAAGTGGTTTTTGAAAGCCGTGCGTCTGACATCTATCTGATTGTTGAAGAAGGATTCTACAAGCGTACCTTGGATATTCACCGAACACTAGGGTTGCTCTTGCACACTCAAGTCTCGATTCAGCAATTGCTTAAGCTGCCAGCGGAATGCTTTCATCCTAAACCAAAAGTAAACAGTGTCTTAATAAAACTTACCCGCCATACCACAGATGTTCCAGATAAATATTGGAAGCTATATACGTACTTTGTTTCAAAATGGGTCAATCGAGAATATCGTCAACTGTTTACTAAAAATCAGTTTCATCAAGCAATGAAACACGCCAAAGTAAACAATTTAAGTACCATTACTTATGAGCAAGTATTGTCTATTTTTAATAGTTATCTATTATTTAACGGGAGGAAATAATTCTATGAGTCGCTTTTTTAAATTTGGAAAGTTACACGTTACTAAAGGGAATGGAGATAAATTATTAGATATACTACTGACAGCTTCCAAGAAGCTAAAGAGGTCCCTAGCGCCTACGGGGAATTTGTATCGATAAGGGGTACAAATTCCCACTAAGCGCTCGGGACCCCTTGTAGGAAAATGTCCTAAGTGTGGCAACAATATTGTATTAAAAAAATCGTTTTATGGTTGTTCAAATTATCCTGAATGTAAGTTTACTTTAGCTGAACATTTTAGAAAGAAAAAACTAACCAAAACGAATGTAAAAGAATTACTGGAGGGAAAAGAAACCCTGGTAAAAGGAATCAAAAACAAAGAGAAAAAGCCCTACAATGCCGTTGTAAAAATTGGGGAAAAGGGATATATTGATTTTATCTCTTTTTCAAAATAAACATAAAAGCCCTTTAAAGAGGGCTTTTATATATTAATCACAAATCACTTATCACAAATCACAAGTGATTAATCACAAATCACTTGTGATTTGTGATTCTTAATGATACAATATTACTATGTTTTAGCTTTAAAGGCTCGTACAGACTATATGTTTTGTGCGGGCTTTTTTCATACCCGAAAAAATTTAAAAAATTTTTCAAAAGAGGTCATTAAATCACACCTAGCTGTCCTTATATGGTGCGGAAAGAGGGATAAACACTTTTCAAATCATAAAGGAAAGGAGGTGAGATTGATGAAACCGTCTGACTTCCAGAAAACAGTTCAATGTCGTTTTGAAAGTTGTTTAAAGAAAGTTGTCCGTAGTGTCGTGAAAGATTATTACAAGGAATTAAACCGTCGTAAGAATAAAGAAATATCTTTCAGCGAATTGCCAGATGTCCTTGTTGATAAAATGGCTGTTTGGGACGACTACGAAACAGATTATACAATCTTTTCAGTATGTGGCATTGATATTCGTGTCCTTGATGATGAATTGGCAGAAGCCTTGAAGAAACTTCCAGAAAGAAAACGCAATACTCTGTTGATGTATTACTTCTTGGAAATGACAGAAAGTGAAAATGCCAACTTGCAGAAAATCACGCAAAGCGGTGTATTTAGAAACCGACATCACGCTTTGGAAACTATGAAAAAAATACTCAAGGAGGAACATTAGAAAATGAAACAGTTATTTAAGAAACCGTCTTATTACTTGATTTCATCAGCTATGGACGGAAACGAAAAAGCGATTGAAAAATTACTGGCATTTTATGACCCTTACATATCAAAGTGCTGTTTGCGTTCACTTTATGATGAATACGGCAATGTTTATATCGTTGTAGATATGGAATTAAAAGGACGTATCAGAGAAGCACTTATCAAAATGATTTTAGGTTTTGATATTGAAGATATGGACTTAGAACCAGAAGAATAAGCAGTTTTTAGCGGAGCATGATTTAATATCCCCCTCTTTCCTGCTCTGCCACCTGCTTTTATATGAAAGCAACACGCTTTCACCACAGCTCTTTGACAACTGAATAAAGCAGACAGATACGTTTGTGAGATGGCGAGCCACGGGGACTGTACGCCACGACCTTTTCAAAAGAAAGCGAGCGACCCACGCAGTGATCCGAGAGCGACTGTTGGAAAAGTTGTTTTGCCACGACCTATCCTCACAGAATAATGATACGTCCGCATGGTGCGGTTCTGCCCACAAGAATGGGAATAGTTGAGATACTAATGGAGCTTTCCAAAGCCGTCTGCCTGCTTGTAAAAAACGACACACAGTAAAGGGGGGTGCATAGATTATGAACAATACTGATGTGCCTATTTGGGAAAAATATACGCTGACGGTTGAAGAAGCGTCCAAATACTTCCGCATTGGCGAAAAGAAATTGCGTAAATTAGCCGAAGAAAATCTTGACGCTGGCTGGGTTATCGTGAACGGCAACCGTATTCAGATTAAGCGAAAACAATTTGAAAAAATCATAGATACATTGGACGAAATCTAATGTCATTGAGCCGTAGATATGGTATAATAAATATAGCGTATCACGGCTCGTTCCATGACGGAAAGGAGCTTTACACTATGTCTAATGTAAAACGAAAAGACAGTAAAAATCGCAATTTGCGTAATGGAGAGAGCCAGCGAAAAGACGGAAGATACGTTTATAAATATACCGATATATACGGAAAGCCACAATTTATCTATTCTTGGAAACTTGTACCGACAGACAAGACA
>NZ_JBBMEI010000023.1:0-52756 GCF_040096655.1 Blautia intestinihominis
GCTCGGTGCCATATTCAGGTATGCTTTGAGAAGATCCTGATCCTGATCGGATGTGATACCGGAGGTCTTGAGATAACAAGGGCCATGCCCAAGCTGATTTTCTTTGACAGTTCCATATACACGCTGGCTGGTAGTCAGACCGTAAATGTGCTCATAGACTTCGCCTTTGGAGTTGACCTGCTTTGCCTGCACGCCCTGTGCGATAGTTCCTGTCGGAGCGATCGTATCTTTGCAGCGGAGTGCGATAAAACGCATCTCAAAGGTTGTCATCTCTGCACCGGAACGGATTCCCATCGCGTATCCGGCTCCTGTGTTGAATGGCGGATACCACATTTTATGTCTGGAAAATCCCGGGTTGTTTGGTTTGTAGAGGCCGGCTGCTCCTCCTGTTGCGATCAGGACTGCTTTTGCATGGATCACATAGGCTGTTTCTTCCATGATGGAAAAACCGACAGCTCCGTAAACGTTTCCGTTTTCTGTGAGAAGGTCTGTGATGTTTACGTAATTGAGGACATCTACATTTTTGCTTTTGTATACGGCATCTGCGAGGAGTGGTTTGAAGTTTTCGCCATTGATCTTAATGTTACGGTTTCCTCTTGCCACGTAGTCTCCGTTTTCATCTTTGAGAATCACGAGACCCAGTTTTTCCATATCTGCCGTTACTTCATTAAATTCTTCTGCGGCTGTCAGAAGGAGGTCGTTTCTGACGATTCCTGCCGCATCTTTGGTTGCGTAATCTACGTAGTCCTGTGGCTTGCGGCCTTTAACGATGTAGGCGTTGATCGCGTTGACACCTGCTGCGAGGCAGCCGCTTCGTTTGATGTTCGCTTTTTCTGCGACGAGAACGGAAGCGTCAGAATTTCTGCTGATGGTGAGTGCTGCGTAGCAGCCTGCGGTACCGCCGCCTATGATCAGGACATCTGTATGTAAGTGTTTTACCTGTAAGGGTCTGCTCATGTTTTTTTCTTCCTGACTTTATTCTGTGATCTCGATCTCGTGGATCGTTACGTTTTTTTCTTTGTCGATTCCGAATGCTTTGAGTACCGGGTTTCCTTCTTCCATAAGGGAGAGGATGAGGTATTCGATGGTCGGGTCAAATGCCAGGCGTTTGTCTTCTTCGGATGGGCGGGATGGGGATTCCGGATGGGAATGGAAGTTTCCGATGATCTTGTATCCGTTGGCTCTGGCGTCTTTGAGTGCTGCAAGCTGTTCTTTTGGATCCATGGAGAAGTGTTCTCTGCTGACGTCTACGTTTGTGAGGAGGTAGACTTTGGTGACGGTGATCTCCTCGGATTCTTTGGTTCCCGCGAGGAGGCCGCAGGATTCATTTGGGAGGCCGGCAGTGCAGTGGTCCAGGATGGTGTTGTAGTCTGATTTTTTTATATATAATTTCATAATGGGGGCTCCTCGATATTGTTCTCTGACGTGTATGAATAAACAGTTCAACGGGGACACGCTCTCGCTGACTTCGACTGGCAACGGATACACTGTGTACTACGTCCACAGTGTATCGGTCACAATACGGTCACTAAGAACCGGCCGTCTCAGATCATCCCCTTATATTTCAATCCACGTTCCCGCATGGGGAACGACCATTGCTCTTTGACATATTCGACTAATGCCAATTTCACTAATTCAGTTTTAGTGCATGTCACACTCAACCTGCTCGTAGTCGATTAATTTAGTAATGGTAGGATGATCACCACATACCGGACAATCATGGTTTTTCGGCAGTTTAATTGTACGGAAAGTCATAGTCAGGGCATCGTAGGTGAGGAGTCTTCCTGTGAGGAGGTCTCCTTTGCCGATGATGTATTTGACTGCTTCCATTGCCTGGAGGCTTCCGATGACTCCGCCCATGGCTCCGATGACGCCTGCCTGTTTACAGGTTGGGACTGCATCCTTCGGCGGCGGATCTTTGAAGACGCATCTGTAGCATGGTCCTTCTCCTGGGACGTAGGTCATGAGCTGGCCTTTGAAGCGGATGATCCCTGCGTGGGAGAATGGTTTTCCTGCCATGACACATGCATCGTTGATCAGGAATTTTGCCGGGAAATTGTCGGTTCCGTCAATGATGAAGTCGTAGTCTTTGATGATATCCATGATGTTCTCGGATGTGATGAATTTGCGGTATGTATTGACTTTGACATCTGGATTGATCGCCTGCATGGTTTCTTTGGCGGATTTTACTTTGGCTTTGCCGAGGTCGGCTGTTGTGTGGATGACCTGTCTCTGAAGGTTTGAGAGGTCTACCTCATCGGCATCTGCGATTCCGATGGTTCCTACGCCGGCTGCTGCGAGATACATGGCTGCCGGTGCTCCCAGTCCGCCTGCTCCGATGATGAGGACGCTGGCGTTCAGGAGTTTTTTCTGTCCCTTTGCACCAACCTCTTTGAGGATGATGTGGCGGGAATAGCGTTCTAACTGTTCGTTTGTGAATGCCATTATCTTGCGCCTCCTCCCATGAAGTACAGGAATTCGATTTCGTCGCCGTCTTTGACTTCTGTTGTCTCGAAAGCTCCGCTTTCTACGAATTCGTCGTTGATGGTTACGGTTACATACTGAGGTGTTTCCACATCCTCTTTCTCAATTAACTCTTTTACGGTAAGTCCTTCTGGATATTCTTTCTTTTCTCCTGCTACTTTGATAAACATGATTCTTATCTCCTTTATTATAACAAAATTTATGAATTTAATTATCAAATCAAAGTTATATAATTGTGAAATGATAATTAGATATAATCTTCAAACAAAGCTTCAATCTCTTCTGGTTCTTTGAGCCCGACTATTTTGCCTTTCTGTTCGCCGTTTACGAAACAGATAACGGTTGGAGCGGACATGACTTTGTATTGTTCGGCGAGTGCTTTGTCGTAGTTGACGTTGACTTTATAGATGTAAAGGGCGTCTTCATTTTCGTCTTCGAGGTCTCCGAGGATGCAGGCCATTTGTTTGCATGGGATGCAGGTGTCGGAGTAGAAGTCTACGAGGACTGGTTTGTCTGCCTTTAATACTTTTTCTTCGAAGTTTTCTGCGTTGATCCTGAGTGCCATATCATTCGTCCTCTACTTTCCTGACGATCAGAGTGAAGGTATCGTCGCCGTTGTCGGTGAGCTTCAGGATCTGATGTCCTTCTTCTTTGATGCTTCGCGGTACGTTCTGTACCGGTTCGCCGTTGTTCATGCGGACGGCGAGGATCTGTCCGTCATCGAGTTCTTCCAGTGCCACTTTTGCCTTGACAAAGGTCACCGGGCACACAACATCTGTAATATCTACGGTATCATCAATTTTATAATCAGCCATCGTAAGCTCCTTTCAGTACTTCGTACAGTTTACCTTCTCCAACTCTGTCGATCGTGAATTTGAATCTTTCACCTGGTTTTGCGTGATCTCCGAAGAACTGGATCGCTGCATCTGTCACGCGGAAGAGCTGTTCTTCGGAAGTGATCAGTGGCAGGAATTCCTGTCCTTTGCTGATATGGTTTCCAAAGGTACCTCCAAATGATACAAGGAACGCTTCATTTACATCCCATGCATCTACCGGACAGGATTTTGCACAACGTCCGCAGTAGTTGCATTTGTCGGTATCGATCACAAGTTTGTCGTCCTTGAAGGAAATCGCTTCCTCGCGGCAGGCTTTTTCACAGACACCGCAATGGATACATGCATCTTCCTGCCAGGTAACCTGTGCGGCTCCTTTGATTCCTACATCGTTTTCTTCGGCTTTGAGACAGTTGTTCTGGCATCCGGTTACGCCGAATTTGAATTTATGAGGAAGTTCCCTTCCGAAATATCTCTCATTTAACTTAACAGCGATGTCGTAGCTGTTGATATTTCCGCTTGGACAGACTGCATTGCCCTGACATGCTGTTACCGTTCTTACTCTCGGTCCGCAGACACCTGGTTTACATCCGCCTGTGGCAAGATCTGCTGTCACATCATCGATGTCGTTTAATTTGATGAACGGGATCTCAACTCCCTGTCTGGAAGTGAGATGTACGTATCCGTCACCGTATTTCTCAGCTACCTCTGCGATCTTCTTGAGGTTCTCTGCTGTCAGTGTTCCACCGACACAGGCAAGACGCAGGGAAAAGTTGTTTTTCTGTTTCTGGCGCATGAAACCGCCTTTTTTTAATGTTGCGTAATCTACTTTTGCCATTTTATTCTCCTTCTATCACTCGTCTGAAATCTTCCTTTAAGTCCTCGATATCTTCAATTCCCACACTGAGCCGGATCATGTCATCGTACACACCGGAAAGCTCTTTTTCTTCATTGGAAAGGTGTGCTGCGATGGTGCTTGACGGGTGGATCACCAGTGTCTTGGTGTCTCCGATATTGGATACCAGCCAGGGAAGTTTTAGTTCGTTTAAGATCTGGAAAGCTCTCTCCTTGCTTCCTGTTCTTAAGGTAATGATCGCTCCAAACCCACCATGGAACTGTTTCGCCGCGATCTCATGATATGGATGTTCCTCAAGTCCCGGATAGGAAACGGTGATGCCATGTCCTAATCCGTTCAGGAACTCCGCCAGCTCCATGGCGTTACTACAGTGACGCTGCATTCGAAGTCCCAGGGTTTCAAGTCCCAGATTGTTAAGAAAAGCATTCTGCGGTGCAAGACAGGCTCCCATGCTTCGAAAAAGTCCGTTCCGCAGTTTTGCAAGATAGGCAAATGGTCCGTACTTCTTAAATTCTGCCATCGCCGGATATTTCTCCGGGTCCCATTTAAACTTGCCTCCGCTCACCAGAACTCCGCTGATCGCATCACTGCTTCCGTTTATGTATTTGGATGAGGAATGAATCACAACATCCGCTCCGAGGCGTAATGGCTGGATCAGATATGGGGTTGCAACGGTGTTGTCAACCAGAAACGGAAGTCCATGCTTATGTGCGATCTCTGCCACTCCCTCGATGTCTGTGACATCCAGCTTCGGATTGCCGATCGTCTCTGCAAAAACGGCTCTGGTCTCAGGCATGATCGCCTTTTCAAAAGCATCCGGGGTGTTTTCCTTAACATAGGTTGTGGTGATCCCGTATGCCTTAAGCTCATCCAGAAGTTCTACCGTTCCACCGTAAAGTCCTGCCGCTGCCACAACATGATCACCATTTCGAAGAATGTTCATCAGTGCCATGGTCAGTGCTGCCATTCCGGAGGAACACGCTACACTTCCGACTCCACCTTCCAGTTTCGTCATCCGCTTCTCGAAGGATTCGATCGTCGGATTGTTGATCCTCGTGTAGGAGTAGCCTGCGCATTTGTTTGCGAAGATCTTCTCCAGCTCCTCTGCTGTATCGTGACGGAATGCACTGGACTGGTAGATCGGAACCTGTGTCGCGCCGTGAGGATTGCTGTCCTCGCTTCCATGAAGCAAAGTTGTGTTAAAACCGTATTCTTTCATTCCTGTGCTCCTTTGTTTTCCTTTGCTGTTTTGATGGTATTACTATATACCCATAAACATACCATGTCAATAGGTAATGTATGTTTTTTCCAAATTTTTTCATTTTTCTATTTTCAGCTTTCGGAACATATCAAAAAAGGCAGCAGAACACATCTTGCTTTTTTGATATGTTCTGCTGCCTTATGCCACAGAGTGGCTGTCAGATCACGTAATCTCCCATGTTTGAATTCTGTTCCAGAAGATCCTCCAGTGTGATTCCGTCAAAATATTCATTGATCAGCTTATAAAAGCCCTCCCACATCTGAAGTGTCTTACAGGTGGCAGCTCTCTCGCACTGGTTCGGATGATCATCCAGACAGGCAACCGGTGCCATGGATCCCTCTGTAATCCTTAAGATGCTCCCAATCGTATACTCAGAAGGTGTCCTGGCGAGACGATAACCGCCGCCCTTGCCTCTGAGTGCCTTGACAAATTTCTGTTTGCTTAATACGGAAACTATCGATTCCAGATATTTCTCTGAGATCTCCTGTCTCTTCGCAATGTCCATTAACGGAATATATTCTCCTGTATTATGCTCTGCAAGATCCAGCATGACGCGGATCGCATAGCGTCCTCTTGTTGAAATTTTCATGTAAATCCCTCCATATACCTATTATACCACAAGGTTATAGGGATTTCAAGCGATATCCCATCAGATTACAAGATAATCTTCTCTTGTAGAGCTGTTTTCCAGTGAGTAAACCTTGTTTTCTTTTATCACAAAAAGCCTCTGCACGAACACGTCGACTTTTTCGCCCTGGCGCACCATTGGCTCATCCAGGCCTCGTTTTGCCGTCAGCGTAACATCTCCGACTTTCACTTCCAGCTCAAAATAGCTTCCACGGAAAGCCACTCGTTCGACTTCTGCCCCGGATGCGGAGCTTTTGTACTTCTGTACCTCTGTCTTTCTAGTGACTTTGACAAACTCCGGACGGATGATCGCGTATTCGGCCCCTGGAATGTCCTCAAAATATTTGAACATCTGATAATCTTTTACAACAGCTGCCTGTCCGAAGAAAGATGCGCTGAATGCAGTTTCCGGACTCTGATATACCTCGACCGGGCTTCCCTTCTGTTCGATGTGGCCTCTGTTTGTGATGATGATCTCATCTGCCACCTCGATCGCCTCATCCTGGTCATGCGTCACGAAAATACTGGTAATCCCCAGCTGTTCGATCATATCTTTGAGCCAGGTACGGAGTTCCTGACGGATCTTGGCATCGATCGCCGCAAATGGCTCATCGAGGAGGAGAAGCTGCGGATTCGGAGCAAGTGCTCTCGCAAAAGCAACTCTCTGTCTCTGCCCACCGGAAAGCTGGCTTGGATATCTTTTTTCCAGACCCTTAAGGCCTACCAGCTCGATCAGTTCCATAACTCTGCTTTTGATGTATTTTTTGTCTGCTTTCTGGACTTTCAGGCCAAAAGCAACGTTGTCGTATACGGTCATATAGCGGAACAGCGCATAACTCTGGAATACGAATCCGATCCCGCGCTCACTTGCCGGAATGTCGTTGACTACTTTTCCATCAATGATGATCTCGCCGCTGTCCGGCTGCTCCAGACCTGCGATCATACGCAGGATCGTGGTCTTTCCACTTCCACTCGGACCCAGAAGACCGATCAGTTTTCCTTTCTCGATTCCAAAAGAAACATGGTCGGATGCTTTATAATCTCCAAAAGTTTTGTTGATATCCTTTAATTCGACGTACATTTAGACTTCCCCCTCTTTTTTTCCTCTGTGCTCCATCACGCTGCGGATGATCAGAAGGATCACCGCCATGATCACCAGGATCGAAGATACCGCAAATGCCGGCACATACTGAAATTCATTGAATAAGATCTCCACATGTAGCGGCAGTGTGTTGGTCAGGCCGCGAAGATGTCCTGACAGAACGGAAACCGCTCCGAACTCTCCCATTGCTCTCGCTGTACATAATACGATTCCATACAGGAGTGCCCATTTGATATGTGGAAATGTAATTTTGGAAAAAATCGTCCAGCCTTTCGCGCCCATCAGTGCGGCCGCCTCTTCTTCATCTGTTCCAATGGATTCCAGTACAGGAAGAAGCTCACGGAACACAAATGGAAAAGTAACAAATACCGTTGCAAGAACGATACCTGGAACTGCAAAGACGATCTGGATATTCGCCTTCTGCAGATACGGATAAAGGATGCTCTGTTTTCCAAAGATCAGAAGGTAGATAAGACCGGCAATGATTGGTGAGACTGTGACCGGAACATCGATCAGCGTCGTGAGCAGTTTTTTGCCCTTAAACTGAAATCTCGTGACTGCCCAGGCTGCACATAATCCAAGAACGGTGTTGCATACGACTGCGATCACGGTTGCTTTCAGTGTCAGCATCAATGCGGCGATCGTATAGGAGTCTGTCACCGCTTCTACATAGACTTCCCAGCCTTTTTTGAGAGCTTCTGTGACTACGACAAACAGCGGGAGTACCAGCATCACAAAAAGAAATAAAACGCTGATCCCGATCAGAAGATATTTTACGATCTTTGATTCATTTTCTCTGTTTTTCATCAGACGTTGCCTCCTCTCAGTCTTTTTGAATTGCGTGCCTGCATCAGATTCATCAGAAACAGGATGAGGAACGATGCGATCAGCATGACGAGAGCGATCGAAGTTGCGCTTTTGTAATCGAATTCCTGAAGTTCTGACATGATGATGAGTGGTGTGATCTCAGTCTCGTAAGGTCTGTTTCCTGCGATAAATACAACGCTTCCGTATTCTCCAAGGCAGCGTCCGAACGCCAGTCCTGTACCGGTAAGAAGCGGAGGAAGAAGTTCCGGAAGAATGACTCTTCGAAAAATATATCCCGGCTTCGCACCCATGACTCTTGCTGCTTCTTCATAAGAACCGTCCAGCTTTTCAAGGACTGGCTGCACTGCTCTTGCGACAAACGGAATTCCTACAAAGATCAGTGCAAATGTGATCCCAAGTTTCGTGTAGGCGATCTTGATGCCGAATTTTGCAAAAAAACTTCCGATGAGTCCCTGGTCTGATGTCAGGGAAGTCAAAGAGATGCCGGCAACTGCGGTCGGCAGCGCGAATGGAAGTTCGATCATACCGTCCATGATCCGTTTGCCCGGGAATTCATAGCGTACCAGAACCCACGCAAGGATCAGTCCCATCACGGCGTTGACAAGGGATGCGCCCAGTGCGGTGATAAAGCTGACATAAAAACTGGACAGGACTCTCTTTCTTGTAATGACCTCAAAAAATTCTCTCAGCCCAAGCTGCGAAGAATACACAACAAGAGAAGCCAGCGGGATCAGAACCACGATACTGAGCATGGTGATCGTCACACCCATGGTCAGTCCGAATCCCGGAATTACTCTTTTTTTGCTTTTTTTCATAATCGTTCACCTCGTATTTTAGTTGCCGTAGATCTGATCAAAGATCCCGCTGTCTGCAAAATGTTTCTCCTGCACTTCCTGCCAGCCGCCAAAATCGTCGATCGTTTTTAACTCCATTGTAAGGTCAAACACATCGCTGTATTCCTTCAGGATCTCCTCGTTGACCGGACGGTAATAATTTTCTGCTGCGATCCTCTGTGCATCATCGGAATAAAGATAGTTCAGATATTCTTTTGCGATGTCCTCTGTGCCGCGGTTCTCTGCCACTTCGTGGACCACTGCCACAGACGGCTGTGCCAGTACACTGATGCTCGGGTTGATGATCTCAAATTCATCCGGATCATCCTGTACAGAAAGAAATGCTTCATTTTCCCAGGCGATCAGGACATCTCCCTGTCCGTTCTCCACGAAGGAAGTGGTCGCGCTTCTTGCACCGGAATCCAGAACAAGTACATTCTGGTATAATTTTTTGATAAATTCTTCCATCTTGTCTTCCTGGTTATTATAAGCTTTCTGTGCATATGCCCAGGCTGCCAGATAGTTCCAGCGGGCTCCACCGGAAGTCTTCGGGTTTGGTGTGATCACATCAACATCGTCACGGATCAGATCATCCCAGTCCTTAATATTTTTCGGATTGCCTTTTCTTACCAGAAATACGATCGTGGAAGTGTAGGGAGCACTGTCGTCCGGAAGTTCTTCTTTCCATCCTTCATCGATCATTCCTGCATCCTGGATGGCATTGATATCATATTCCAGTGCCAGTGTCACCACATCTGCCTGCAGGCCGTTGATGACTTCCAGTGCCTGTTTGCCGGAACCGCCGTGGGACTGGATCACGTCCACATCCTGACCGGTCTCTTCCTTCCAGTGTTCCTGAAAGATCTTGTTATAAGATTCATACAGTTCCCTCGTTGGATCGTAGGAAACATTGATAATATGTACATCGGATCCTGCCCCTGCATCGTAGGAACAGACTCCGGTAAAAGCTGCAATTCCAAGTACTGCTGCCAGACACAGGCTTCTCAGTTTTTTCTTTGTCATTTCTGCCACTCCCTGTTGTTTTCTTTTTTTACGTTAAAGGCATTATATACCAATAAACATACTTTTTAAATATGTTTTTTAGAAAACGTTTGCACAGATGTTTCTCCGGCACTGGTCGGGCATTGATCAGGCAGCAAAAAAGACCGCCAACACAGCACCTGTTCCCCTGTACGCCAGGAGTTACAGCAGTCTGTATTGATGGTCTTTTTTATTTTATATTTTTATTTCTGTTCATCGTAAGTGTCAAGGAAATTGTGTCTCACGCCATCCTGCTTGTATCCGATGACGGTATTCAGGTTGACATTCTCCACGCTTCGGAAAATATTATATTCAATGACCGGATCCTTCTTGGCAAGTTCATGGATCAGTTCCTTGATCTCCGCACGCTTGGAGCCCTTCTCAGTACCGCCGCAGGATGCACAGTGCTCTGTAAAGCGGCATGCACACTGGATGAAATGAAGGTCATTGTAATTCGCCCAGTGAATGATATCTGCCTCACGGATCAGATACAGCGGGCGGATCAGCTCCATTCCCTCAAAGTTCGTACTGTGAAGCTTCGGCATCATGGTCTGGACCTGTGCGCCATAGAGCATTCCCATCAGGATCGTCTCGATGACATCATCATAGTGGTGTCCAAGCGCGATCTTGTTGCAGCCCAGTTCTTTGGCTTTGCTGTAGAGATAACCTCTTCTCATTCTCGCGCAGAGATAGCATGGTGACTGTTCTTCTGCTGCAACGATATTAAAAATATCCGACTCAAAAACTGTGATCGGCACATTCAGGATCTTTGCATTATCCTTGATCGTCTGATAATTGATTTCATTGTAGCCCGGGTTCATTACCAGGAAAACAACCTCAAAGTTCTTCTTGCCGTGGCGGGAAAGCTCCTGAAACAGCTTCGCCATCAGCATGGAGTCCTTGCCGCCTGAGATACAGACTGCGATCTTGTCTCCGTCCTGCACAAGCTCGTACTCACGGATCGCCTTGGTAAATCTCCTCCAGATCGGCTTGCGGAATTTCTTGATGATGCTGCGCTCGATGTCCTTTGTGCGCTGTTCTGCCGCATTGTGATCCGCCATCATTTTGCTGAGTTTGATCTTGAGCCATGCGCGGTAGCCGTTCTTGATGCTGTATACTTCATACCCCTGTTCATTCAGTTCCTGCGCAATTTCCTCACTCTTCTGCCCGGTATAACAGAGCAGGTAAACCGGACAGTCCTTGCGGATCTCGTCCATATGCTCTTCTAATTCTTCCCAGTAGATGTTGACAGCCCCCGGATAGGTTTCCTTGTCAAAATCTGCCTTGTCACGGATGTCTATGATCTGTTTTTCCCTTGTATCTTCCTGTAATTCTTCAATCGTTCTAATACACATATGCTTCTTCCTTAATAAAAAATTTCTTATATACAGTAATCGCTCCAGGTGCTCTCGGAAACGTGGGAGCAGCTGTTCCGGATCATCAGGTGACCGGAAAGTTCCATACGCACGACACCGCTGTGTCCGCCTTTCATGCGGTCGAGAAGAAGGTAGAGGGCAAATTTCCCCATCTCTTCCTTCGGAAGTCCTACAGTTGTCAGCATCGGCTTCGTGTACTGCGCTTCCTCGATATCGTCACTCGCTATGATCGACGGCGTAAAATAAAGATTCCTGCAGCGTCCCAGATATTTCAGCATTCCGACAGCCGTAATGTCATTGGCGCAGTAGATTCCTGTCGGACAGTCGTCAGACTTAAGAAACTGCTCCATCGCTTCGTAGCCTTCCTTCTCTGTCTGGTTCGTCTCCACGACATACTCCGGGATCACATCCAGGTTATTTCTCTTAAGAGTGTCCAGATAGCCATTGTAACGGTCCTCGTTTCGACAGTTTCCGACATACCCGATATTCCGGTGCCCCAGTGAGATCAGATGTTCCACTGCCATCGCCGCGATCTTTCTGCCGTCACACAACACTTCATCCACCTCATAATTGGTGGAATTACGGTTGACTGACACTACGCTCCGGTATTTCTGATTTAGTTTCTTAAGGGCCACAAGATTGCATCGGCCGATCACGATCAAGCCGTCCTGTTTTCCCTCCGTCTCAGTATACATTCCCTGGATGATCTGGTCAAGATTTTCCCGCCGGCATTTTCGGTCATCGGAAAAAAGCGGCATATACCAGACTTTGGAGAGGATGCAGTTGTGCTCGTGGATCTCGCTCTCCACCACGCGGAGAAGCTCTGTGAAAAAAGGATCCGTCCTTGACTCATCAGTTCTTGTCATCAGTACATTGACGTACCAGATCCGGCTGTCTCTGGACTGCCTGCCTTTTTTGAGATTTCTTGCCGCCTCGTTTGGGACGTAATTCATTTCCATGGCGATCGCCCAGACTTTTTCCCGAAGGCCGGGAATCGAACATTTGTAGTCAGGACGGTTAAGGATTCTGGAAACGGTTGAGATAGATACTCCTGCTTTTTCTGCGATCTTTTTGATAGACATATGTGTATTTCCTCTTGAAGTCGATAAAAAAAACCGGAGGCCAGGGCATCGCCTCAAACCTCCAGAGTTTTTCAGATATAGTACATTTCCTGTTTTTCGTAATGATCGGAATAATATCCGCTCATTTGTGCCAAAGTCAAGTTTGACAGAATCTGATCGAGTTCCTGATTGACGGTATCCACCACCAGCTTCTGAATCGTATCTGAGATTCCTTTATAGCTGTTTTCCGCCACAACATCCTCATCTTCGAGGTGGTAGCTTCCTTCGAGAGCTTCCACCACGGATGCAACAGTGATCTCGTCAGCAGCCTTCGCCAGATTATATCCTCCCTGGGAGCCTTTGACACTTTTTACTATGCCTGTTCTGCGGAACGAGGCAAATATGTGTTCCAGAAACTGCAGAGAAATGTCATTTCTCTCAGCTATGGTTTTCAGGGCTACCGGTGTGCTGGACGGCTGTGCAGCCAGGTCCATCAGCGCAGTGAGACCATATCTGGTTTTTTTGCAAAATTTCAATTACTGGATTGCCTTGAAAGCTTCGTCCAGATCCTGGATGATATCGTCGATGTTTTCCGTTCCGATGGAAAGACGGATCGTGTTCGGTTTGATACCCTGATCCAGAAGCTCTTCTTCTGTGCACTGGCTGTGGGTGGTGGTTGCCGGATGGATAACCAGTGATTTAACATCTGCTACGTTTGCAAGCAGAGAGAACAGTTCCAGGTTGTCGATAAAGTCTTTGGCTGTCTGTGCATCTCCCTTGATCTCGAATGTGAAGATAGATCCACCGCCATTCGGGAAGTATTTTGCATACAGAGCTTTCTGGCTCTCATCATCTGTTACGGACGGATGATGTACTTTCTCTACCATTGGGTGATTGTTCAGGTACTGAACAACTTTGAGTGCGTTCTCTACATGACGCTCTACACGCAGGGACAGTGTCTCAAGACCCTGAAGGAAGATGAAGGAGCTTACTGGAGAGATCGTTGCACCTGTGTCACGAAGAAGGATCGCACGGATCTTTGTAACAAATGCAGCCGGTCCGCATGCTTTTGTGAAGCTAATTCCATGGTAGCTCGGGTTTGGCTCTGTCAGGGACGGGAATTTACCGGAAGCTTCCCAGTCGAATTTGCCACCTTCTACGATGACACCACCGATTGTTGTTCCATGTCCTCCGATGAATTTGGTTGCGGAATGAACAACGATGTCTGCACCGTACTCGATCGGTCTTACAAGGTATGGTGTTGCGAATGTGTTATCTACAACGAGCGGGATCTGATGTCTGTGAGCGATCTCAGCGCAAGCTTCAACATCAACAACGTCAGAGTTCGGGTTTCCAAGAGTCTCGATGTAAAGTGCTTTGGTGTTGTCCTGGATCGCATTCTCTACTTCTTCAAGATTGAAGATGTCTACGAATGTTGTTGTGATTCCATATGCCGGAAGGGTATGCTCCAGAAGGTTTGTTGTTCCACCGTAGATGTTCTTTGCTGCTACGATGTGGTCTCCGTTCTGTGCAAGGTTCTCAATCGTGTATGTAATTGCTGCTGCACCGGAAGCTACTGCAAGTGCTGCTGTACCGCCTTCAAGTGCTGCGATTCTCTTCTCAAAAACGTCCTCTGTCGGGTTTGTCAGACGTCCGTAGATGTTACCTGCATCTGCAAGTCCGAAACGAGCTGCTGCATGATCGCAGTTACGGAATACATAAGAAGATGTCTGGTAGATCGGAACTGCTCTTGCATCGGTAACCGGATCCGGCTGTTCCTGTCCTACGTGAAGCTGAAGTGTTTCAAATTTGAATTTTCTGTTTTCTCTTGTGATCTTTTCGCCCATAATAATCTGATCCTCTTTTCTATTTTTTTGTGGGGGAAGGAAGAAACTCTTCCTTCCGACTGTCTATTGTATATGAAATTTCTTACTCTGTAAACAGTGCTGTTGAGTAATATCTGTCACCTGTATCCGGAAGAAGTGCTACGATCGTCTTTCCTTTGTTTTCCGGACGTTTGGCAAGTTCGATCGCTGCGTAGAGAGCTGCTCCTGAGGAGATACCTACGAGAACGCCTTCTTTCTTGGCAAGAAGCTTCGCTGTTGTGAAGCATACTTCGTTGTCGATCGGCATGATCTCATCATAAACCTGTGTGTTGAGGACTTCCGGAACGAATCCGGCTCCGATACCCTGGATCTTGTGCGGACCGCCTTTTCCTTCGGAAAGTACCGGGGAAGTTGCAGGCTCTACTGCTACGATCTTGATGTCCGGGTTCTGTTCTTTGAGGTATTCACCTGTTCCTGTAAGTGTTCCGCCTGTGCCGACACCGGCTACGAAGATGTCTACCTTTCCGTCTGTGTCGTTCCAGATTTCAGGACCTGTGGTTGCTTTGTGTGCTGCCGGGTTTGCCGGGTTTACGAACTGTCCCGGGATGTAGCTGTTCGGGATTTCTTTGGCAAGTTCGTCTGCTTTGGCGATCGCACCTTTCATTCCCTTGGCTCCCTCTGTCAGAACCAGTTCTGCGCCGTATGCTTTCAGGATGTTTCTACGTTCAATACTCATGGTCTCCGGCATAGTGAGGATGATTCTGTATCCTTTCGCTGCTGCGATAGATGCAAGACCGATTCCTGTGTTTCCGGATGTCGGCTCGATGATCACGGATCCTTCCTTGAGGATTCCTTTTGCTTCAGCATCCTCGATCATCGCTTTGGCGATTCTGTCCTTGACGCTTCCTGCCGGGTTGAAGTACTCGAGTTTCACAAGGATGGTTGCTTCCAGTCCGAGTTCCTTCTCTACATTTGTTACTTCTACAAGTGGAGTGTTTCCGATCAGTCCAAGTGTTCCTTTATAAATGTTTGCCATGGTGTTTACCGCCTTTCTGTTTTCTTATTTATTCGTGTCTGTTTTTATTAACATACCTCTTTGATATGTTTAGTATGTTATTCCTTTTTACCCGAAATGTCAATAGGTTTTTGGAAAAAAATTGAACTTTTTTTCGCAGTATTGTATAATCCATTTATACGCGGAAAATAAACCTTTAGGAGAATGCATTTTATGAATCAGCAAACAGATAAAGCGATCCTGGTCGTGAGCTTCGGAACCAGTTATGAAGCCTCCAGGAAAGCTACCATAGAAAAGATCGAGCAGGATATTGCCGATGCTTTTGGCGATCATCGAATCTATCGTGCATGGACCAGCAAGATGATCATTTCTGTTCTTAAGAAAAGGGACAATTATATCGTTCCTACGGTAAAAGAAGCCATGGAACAGATGATCGCAGACGGGATCCGGGAAGTGGCTGTGCAGCCGACACATATCCTGGACGGTATCGAGAATCATGTTATGAAGGAAGAAGTTCTTTCTTATAAAGAATCTTTTGACAAAATTGTATTCGGTACTCCTCTTCTGACCTCACCGGAGGATGAGCAGAAAGCGATCGAAGCTGTAAATTCTGAATTTTCTGATCTGAAAGATCCGGAAGCCCTGGTACTTATGGGCCATGGAACCACGCATCAGGTTAATGTTGTTTATGCAGGACTGGATAAGAAGTTTAAAACTTCAGGACACTCCAACGTCTTTATCGGAACAGTGGAAGCAGAACCAACGATCCAGGACCTTGTCAGAGAGGTATCTGCTTTCCAGCCATCCAAGATCTATATGACACCGTTTATGATCGTGGCGGGTGATCATGCACACAATGATATGGCTGGAGATTCCCCGGATTCCTGGGTCTGTCAGTTTAAAGAAGCCGGATTTGAAGTCTGTCCTGTTTTGAAGGGACTTGGCGAATATCCGGGAATCCGTGCGATGTTTGTGGAGCATGCACGTGAGGCGATTGCTTCTATGTAATATTTCAGCATCAAAAAAGTCTGGACATCAAGACTTATAAAATCTCGAATGTCCAGACTTTTTTTAATTCTTCTGACTCTTCTTACATATCTGAATCCCGATAAGCAGAAGCACCGGGAACACGATCGCCGCGAGGATTCCCATCCTCAGATTATTACCCACACTGCTGGATACGAAACCGGCAAGTGTCGGACCGCCGGAGCAGCCGAGGTCTCCTGCGAGAGCAAGTAATGCAAACATTGCGGTACCGCCGCCTCTGATGGATGCCGACGCAATGCTGAACGTTCCCGGCCACATAATCCCTACGGAAAATCCGCAGACAGCACAGCCGACGAGACTGAGCATCGGAACCGGAACGAAAGCGATGCAGAGATAAGAGATCACGCAGAGAATGCTGCTGTAGGTCATAAAACGTTTCAGATCGATCTTCTCTCCGTATTTCCCATAAAGAAGTCTTGCAAGTCCCATCAGGACTGCAAATGCCATCGGACCCGCGAGGTCTCCGACCGTCTTGCTGACCTTCAGTCCTTCTTCTGCAAAAGTGGATGCCCACTGGCTCACTGCCTGTTCACTCGCTCCTGCACAGGTCATCATCAGCATCACGACCCAGAAGATCTTCATGGAGCAGAGTTCTCTGATAGAAAGTCCCTTCTCTCCTTCTTCATGCAGGGAATAGATCGGGGAAGTCAGAAATATGATTCCATTGAGCACCGGGATGACCGCCCAGATGCGTGCAAGGATCTTCCAGTTTGCGATTCCGAAGGTACTGAAGAAGATCGTGGAAATCAGAACGACTCCCACATGTCCCCAGCAATAAAACGAATGCAGAAGGCTCATTGCTTTTTCTTTGTTGTCTGTCGGGCAGGCCTCGATGATCGGGCTGATCAGTACCTCCAGAAGTCCGCCGCCGATCGCGTAGATCGCAACTGCGATCAGAATGCCGGTAAACGGATCTGCCGTGACTTCCGGAAGGATCGTCAGCCAAAACAGACCGATCGCCGAACAGATATGTGCGATCGTTACCGATGCCTTATATCCGATCTTATCTACAAATCCTGCTGACAGAAGGTCGATCAGAAGCTGGATCATAAAGTTGATCGTGATCAGCAGCGTGATCTTTGACAGCGGGATCTGGTAGCTTTTCTGGAATGTTACGAACAGCAATGGAACAAAATTGTTGACGATTGCCTGCACGATGTATCCCACGAAACAGGCGTACATGGTTCTTTTGAATGATGGTCTCATACCTTTTCTCCTGTAAAATATAACTTAGAATTTTATCATAATATCTTTTCCAGAAAAATACCAGCCATATTTTGACCACTTTTTACGAAATCCTGACTTTCTTTAAGGAAAATCATTTCAAAACTGAATCCTGATTTCTCTCTTAATGGCCATCTGGCATCGGATATGACATGCAGCATATTTTCCGATGCGTGAATACATTTGCTCGCATAAGGTACCATTTGCTTTTTATGCTTTTCTTTCGATATATGACCAGCCTTGCGTAAAAAATACTTTTTTGTTACAATTGTAAACTTTTTATTTTTTCAAGTTGACAATTCGTACTCTTTCTTTTAAAATTGTAAACCATAAAGATTTTGGAGGTTTACAAATGTCAAAGACGAAAACTTTAATCTACTGCAGTCTTTTTACCGCGCTGATCGCGGCGGGGGCTTTTATCAAGATCCCGGTGCCGGTGGTTCCTTTTACTTTGCAGTATCTGTTTACGATGCTTGCAGGGCTGCTGCTTGGTTCGAAACGTGGAACGATCTCTGTCGTTGCCTACATGCTTCTGGGGCTTGCAGGGCTTCCGATCTTCTCTGAGGGCGGCGGTCTCTGGTATGTCTTTAAACCAAGTTTTGGCTATATCATTGGATTCTGTCTCGGAACTTACGTGACAGGACGTATCGCAGAACATCTGAAGAAAAAGACGATCTTCCGCTACCTGCTCGCAAACCTGGCGGGACTTATGATCGTCTATGCCTGCGGCATGATCTACTACTACGTGATCTGCAATTATGTGATCAACACACCGATCGGGATCTGGCCGCTCATCCTCTACTGCTTCCTTCTTGCAGTACCTGGTGACATCGCTTTAAGCATCCTTGGTGCCATCATTGCCAGACGTGTCCGTCCAGTCGTGATCCAGTACCTTTCTGATTCCAATACAACTTTATTACATACGGAGGAGACAGCAAAATGAACCCACTTACTTTAGCCCAGGAAATCATTGACGGACGCAGGATCACAAGAGAGGATGATCTTTCCTTCTTTCTCACCTGTGATCTAGATGAATTATGCGAAGGTGCAAACCGCATCCGCAAGGCCTGTATCGGAGACAAAGTAGACCTCTGCTCGATCATCAACGGACGCAGCGGCAGATGCCCGGAAGACTGTAAATACTGTGCACAGTCCGCACACCACCACACTTCCTGCGAAGTTTATGATTTTCTTCCGGAGGAAAAAATCCTTGAAGCCTGTAAGATGAACGAGTCCGAAGGTGTTGACCGTTTTTCCATCGTCACCGCCGGAAAAGCTCTGACAGGAAAAGAATTCGACCAGGCGATCCATGCCTATGAGACCATGCATAAAGAATACAAGATCGACCTCTGCGCTTCCATGGGATTTATCTCCGCAGAACAGCTTCACCGTCTTCACGAGGCAGGCGTGACCAGCTACCATCACAACATCGAGACCTCCCGCAGAAATTTCCCGAACATCTGCACCACACACACTTACGACATGAAGATCGAAACCCTCAAAAAAGTCAAAGCCGAAGGCATGTGCGCCTGCTCCGGCGGCATCATCGGCATGGGTGAGACCTGGGAAGACCGTCTGGATATGGCGATCAGCCTTGCTGAACTTGGCATCGACTCCATCCCGATCAATGCTCTGATGCCGATCCCGGGAACGCCTCTGGAACATCTCCCGGAACTTTCTGAGCCGGATATCCTCCGTACGATCGCTTTCTTCCGCTATATCAACCCGGAGGCAAACATCCGTCTCGCCGCCGGACGCGCCCTTCTCAACAACGACGGAGAAACTGCATTCAAGGCCGGAGCCTCCGCTTCCATCACCGGAAACATGCTGACCACCGTTGCCTGCGCGACGATCCGAAGCGACCGCAAGATGCTCGCTGACATGGGACGTGACGTGACTCCTGAATACTGGAAGGAAGTGTAAAATAAAAATGAGCAAAGCAATTTTTCTCACCGGAACCGGTACAGATATCGGCAAAACCTTCATCGCCGGACTGATCGTAAAAAAACTTGCACAGGCGGGCAAGAATCCTGCCTATTACAAGGCAGCCATGAGCGGAAATGACCGCCGCCCAGACGGAAGCCTGATCCCGGGCGATGCACTTTTTGTCCGGCAGATGTCCGGTATCTCACAGCCGCTTGGCGAAATGTGCCCTTATGTATATGAAAATGCCTGGTCACCACACCTTGCCTCCCGCGTGGAGGGAAATCCTGTTGACCTCGCTGTTGTCCACGAAGGTTTTACGAAAGTCGCTGAGAACTATGACTACATCACGATGGAAGGAAGCGGTGGGATCCTCTGCCCTCTCTGTTTTGATGAGCGCAAGATCCAGCTTGAAGATGTGATCCGGGAATTTGGACTTTCCAGTATCCTTGTCGCCGATGCCGGTCTTGGCACGATCAACAGTGTTGTCCTGACTTTTGAATATATGAAGGCACACAACCTTCCGCTTAAGGGTATCATTTTTAATCATTACCATCCGGGAAATATCATGGAAGAAGATAATATTTTCATGTGTGAACATATGACAGGGCTTCCTGTGCTTGCAAAGGTACAGGACAATGCCACAGAACTTGAGACAGATGCAGATGTGCTGAGTGCACTTTATGACGAGGTGAAGATCAGATGATATGGTATCCTTATGAACAGATGAAAACAATGAAAGAGCCTTACAAGATCCTGGATGCAGAAGGCGTGCATCTCTACACCAAAGACCAGAAACTGATCGATTCGATTTCTTCCTGGTGGTGTATGATCCACGGCTACAAACACCCGGAACTGACCGCTGCCATCAAAGAACAGGCTGACCGTTTCTGCCATGTGATGCTCGGCGGTCTCACCCATGAGCCGGTAGAAAAACTTTCTGATAAGCTCCAGGAATTTCTTCCGGGTGACCTGGACTACTGCTTCTTTTCTGATTCCGGAAGCGTTGCGGTAGAAGTTTCCCTCAAGATGGCTCTCCAGTACAACACCAATCAGGGAAGAAAACGCCCCCTGGTGCTGGCTCTGGAACATGCCTACCACGGAGATACCTTCAAGGCAATGGAAGTCGGCGATGACGAAGATTATCATTTCGCTTTTGACAAAAAAGAAGGCGTTGTCCATATACCGACAGAGATCCCGGCGCTTGAGGAAGCATTTGAACTTTACCATGACAGGCTGAACTGCCTTATCGTAGAACCGCTCCTTCAGGGTGCCGGCGGCATGCGGATGTATAATATTTCTTTCCTGAAACGTGCCAGAGAACTGTGTGATCAGTATGATGTGCTTCTGATCTTTGACGAGGTTGCGACCGGATTTGGCCGTACCGGAAACCGCTTTGTGGCAGACCTTGTCCTTCCGGACATCCTGGTTCTCGGGAAAGCCCTGACCGGCGGTTATATCGGACATGCTGTCACGGTTGCAAACCACAAAGTCTTTGACGCTTTTTACAGCGACGATGACCGCCTTGCCCTGATGCACGGTCCGACCTTTATGGGAAATCCACTTGCCTGCGCCGTTGCACTTAAGGGAATCGAGATCTTTGAACGTGACGATTATATGAACAAGATCCGGCATATCGAACAGATCTCCCGTCAGGAAATGGAAAATTTCTCTGACCCGCGCATCAAAGAAGTCCGCATCATGGGCGGCTGTACCTGCGTCGAAGTCCACGATCCCAAGACCCTGGAAGGCTTCCAGCAGTTTGCTTATGAGCGTGGTGTCTTCTGCAGACCCTTCTTAAACTATATGTATTCCATGGTTCCTTATGTGATCTCAGACGGGGAACTGATTCAGATCTTTGACGTAATGAAGGACTGGTTTCACTGAAACCAGCCCTTCTGTTTTACTTTTGTTTCTTTTTTCTCAGATATTCCAGAATAACCTCTATTTTGCGGATTGCATTTTTTTCGGCATTCTGATATTTCTGCACATCTTCGTTCCAGGAACTGTACTCTGGATCCTTGCGGTGGTCTTCAAGATCATAATGTTCTTCCAGATAACTTCCGAAATACCGGCTCAGTTTTTCTGCTCCGAGAACATTCAGATGATCGCCATTATCAAGGCTGTCTTTTTCCCAGTCAATCCCTAATTCCTCTGTCATCAGATTAAAATCAAGATATTCCGCACCATTCTGCTCTGCATAATCTGTCAGTGTATTATGCTTTGCATAATTATAGTTATTCGGAGACGGTGCACTGTACAGGATCACCGAAATTCCTTTTTCTCTGCACATTGCAAGCATTTTGTCCATGTAAGCGCGGACAACCCGGGACATGTACTCTCTGCGCTCCGTTTTTTCCATGTAGCTGCCGCCGTCATAAGGCTCCACAATATCCCGGACAACAAACCCCTTATAGTAAACCTGCTGTTTTTCCGGGCCCATAAGCCAGTTCTGCCACATGCTGTGAAGCAGAAACACCGGAAAATAATAATTAACTGTCTGTGCAATCGTCTTACTGAACCCCTCTGCAGCATTCTGCGGTTGAAACATACTGTTCGTTTCGAATACAACAACTTTCGGTTCCTGCGTGCGCAGAGCTCTCCTGAGCATATAATAGGTTTCTTCCACTTCCTGTCCGGTCTGACCGCAGACAAACGAAGCAATTCCATTCTGTTTCCAGATCTCCAGCGGTGAAAATGTCGTATAGCTTTCGCTGTCTCCCAGAACAAGAACATCTATGCTGTTTTTCTTTTCATTCTGAATATTAAGCCAGGGTCTGTTTCTTGACTGTACAAACTCCGGATGTTTTTTTGCCATATTTACAAAGAAAGCAGACAGGATCAAAATCAGGCAGAGAAAAATTGCCAGAAACACTGCCGGTTTCTTTAAAGTTCTCATTTTCTGTTTAAAATCCTGCATAAATCAAATCAACCTGCTGATACCCTGTACCATAAGCACCTAACAGAAGTACTGCAAAAATCAGTCCATAATAAAGTATCCAGCGTACCGGAAGCTTCATCTCCTGCAGTTTATCCCAGTTCAGCAGTTTCCTTTCTTTTAATATATCTGCCACAGCGACAATAAGAATTCCAAAACCAACAGCTGCAAAATCTGCGGCGTTTAATCCCATTCCCAGAAGAGTTCCATCCCACAGTTTCTGTAGTTCAAACCCCTGAAAGATGCTTCGGAACATGTGAAATCCGGCTGCTGCACCTTCTGCCCTGAAAAACATTTCACCTGTAAAAATGATCATCCAGGTTTTCAGGATCTGCGGCACTCTCCAGTACAATGCGTGACAGTCCAGATGAAATCTTTCAAGAACCATCTCCCTGACCGGTGCAACTGCTTCTCCTGCCAGAAGGATTACAAAATAATACATTCCATAAAGAATGTAATTCCACTGTGCACCATGCCACAGACCATTGCACATCCATACCGGGAACAAAGTCATTGCAAAGATTCCCATCTTGGTCAGATATTTCCCAACATGTTTCCGCGCAAAGTGGTTCCATTTCTTGACCAGCCCCGAAACCGAAACCGGATAAAAAACATATGCTTTCAGCCATGCGCCAAGTGTAATATGCCATCTTCTCCAGAATTCAGATGCATTTCCGGCAAAAAACGGCTGCCGGAAATTCTCCGGAAGATCCACACCAAAAAGGTTGCCGCTGCCGATCACGATATCCATACAGCCGGAAAATTCCATATAAAGCTGAAGCGTATATGCAATGGCGACAACCACGATCATAACACCATGATAGCTGGTATAATCGTCATAAATCGCTGCTACCAGAACAGAAAGTCTGTCCGCCACAACAATTTTTTTGAACAGTCCCCAGGCAATACGGATGATTCCCTTTGTAAGATTTTCGCTTCGAACCGGTCTGCACTCCCAGAGTGCATCTGCTGTATCATTCCAGCTGCTGATCGGTCCCTCCATGATCTGCGGAAAAAAGCCCAGGAAAAGGGCTACTTTGCCAAAATTATGTTCTGCTTTGATCCTACCCCAGTAAACATCTGCCATATAGCCAATTGCCTCCAGCGTATAGAAAGAAATTCCTATCGGGATCAGAAGGTTCTGTGGGTTCAGATGAAAGCCGCTTCCTGATGCTGCAAAGATTCTGTTTATATTCTGTATAAAAAAATTACAGTACTTTAAATATGCCAGGATTCCAAGTAAAATAACAATCCCGGCTATAAGAACTCTTTTTTCTTTTGCTTTGTACTGTTTTTTTACGGCAGAACGTTCTTTGGAGGGAAGCCCTTTTGACCTGGTTTTTCCGGTTTCTTTGAGCTGCTCCATCCAGCGCCCTGCTCCGTAGACCAGTCCTGAAACCGCAATCAGATATCCCACAAGCCACTGGCTGAAGGACCAGAAAAACATATATCCTGCAAGGATCAGAACTGCTCTGCGCATTTTTTGTGATGAAAAATGATATACAAGAACTACCAGCGGCAAAAACACAAACAGATATAACTCTGTATGATATGCCAATGCCATATCAGTTCTCCTGTAATCTCTGGATCATTTTCCACATAGCATCTGCGGAATTAAAGTTTTCCGGAACGATCTCAGATGCATCAATTTCAATTTCGAACTGATCTTCCAGCTCAGAAATAAGGCTGATCACTCCAAAAGAATCCAGAATACGGTCATCGATCAGGGCTGTTTCATCTTCCCAGTTTACAGTATCATCAATATCATTTAAAATTTCCAGTAAAGTTTCCATTATTATTTTTCCTCCATATTCCATTTATAGGTTTTGTATGCTTTTCTTACCTGTCTGAATCCATCTGTATTATTATACAGCATAATCTTCGGAAGGCTGTGGCTCAAGAACAGCAGCATGCCCTCCATGCAGGAGTAAGCTCCTGTCTTCTTAAATACCAGAACATCTCCCGGCTTCGGATCTGTAAGCGGCAGTTTCTGTACCATAATATCATTTACAGTACAAAGGCTTCCGCAGATTGTCCAGTTCTTCTGTTCTCCCTGTCTCTCTTCGGCAAGAACTTCCATTGGTGGCTCATACATTCCTCTGATCTGTCCGTCATAATTAAGCTGATGGATTCCCCCATCTGTAATGCAGTAATTTCTGTCATCACTTGATTTGACATCCATGATCTTTGTAAGATAATATCCACAGTCCGCTGCAAAGGCTCTTCCCATCTCGAGAGTTACCCTGCCGGAGAAGTTCATCTGCTCCAGAGTCTGTACCAGCTCTAGGAGACCATCATCCCCGATTGCTTTGGATGGATCAAAATAAGGAACCGGCATTCCCGGACCATACTCCAGTTCTTCTGGTTCAAAATCATATTTCTGCTTCAGTTCAGTAAGAAAAACATCGAGTTTCTCCAGTTCCTTCTGGATCTTTCCGACAGAACGTTTCTGTGTACCGGAAAAATAGTGGATCCCACGGATCTTAAGGAAAGGATAGTTCTGACGATTTTCAATAAGCTCTTCGATCGTCTTCTGATCCATTCCGAACTGATTGCCGCTTGTCAGTCTCGGAAACACTGAAATTTCCTGCCTGTGCTCCGCTGACCAGTTCTTAAGAAGTTCAAACTGCTGCAGAGATTCCGCTGTGTACATACAGGAATTCCCATATTTGTCCAGTACTGCATTCAGTTTTTCTGCTTTTTTGAGTACACCGGACACCAGAATTTTCTCCGGGGCAACTCCCTGTTCCTCGCAGATTGCAAATTCTCCCATCGAACATACTTCAATACGATCAACGATAGGCTCCATCACTTTTACAAGGAAAGGATTTGCCTTCATCGCATAACAGAGACCTGCTACTTTGCCAAGAGTATTCTGAAAACGTCTGGTTGTTTCCTGTAACTCTTCTTCATGGAACACATAAAGCGGTGTTCCAAATTCTGCTGCTTTTTTGAGCTCGTTTGTCTGCATTTCCATCAGCTCCATTCCTCTGCAAGATATTTACGGTCAATCTTGCCATTTTTGTTGAGAGGCATTTTGTTGATCTTTCGGATCTTTGCCGGAATCATATATACAGGGAGATAACGTTTCAGTTCCTGATGAACTTCTTTCTCCTCGCTGTCGCCAGTATAAAATCCCAGAAGTTTGTTGCGTTTTTTGTCAAACAGACAGCAGCATCTTGATACTCCGTCAAGTTTCTCAAAGGCTCTCTCGATTTCTTCCAGTTCGATACGATGTCCCATGTGTTTGATCTGGAAATCTTTTCTTCCTGCAAAATACAGATTCTCATCCTCTCCGTAGTAACCAAGGTCACCTGTCTTGTAATATCTTGCAGTTTCTCCTGTAGATGCAATGATTCCCTGTACAAATCTGCGTGCAGTCTCCTCTTCATTATGATAATAGCCATCTGCCAGAGACTCTCCTGCAACACAGATCTCACCTGTTTTGCCAGGTTCTGTAATCTCTGCGCCGGTATCATCAAGAAGAAATACAGTTCGTCCATTGAATGCCTTACCTGCCGGAATCACTTCGCCATCCTGGAATTCCCTCTGTACCGGATACCAGGTACAGTTACAGGTAATCTCTGATGGTCCGTACAGATTGACAAATTCGGTCTGTGGCAGAGCCTGCTGCCAGAGGCGCATCTGCTTCACCGGCATAACTTCGCCGCTGAACATGATCAGTCTTGCATCTTCCGGGATCTTATATTTCAGTCCCTTCAGGGAAGAGATCAGACACAGGGCAGAAACAGCCCAGACCATAACTGTAACCTTTTTGTCGCAGAGATAGTCGAGAAGCTTCGGCGGAAGTGCAAACAGACGCTTCGGAACCAGCACCAGCGTTGCTCCTGTTGTAATTGCGGAATAAATATCCTTGACCGAAACATCAAAATCAAACGGAGCCTGATTGCCAATGCGGTCCCTGTCCGTAATCTGAAACTGTTTCGTAAAATGACCAATAAAATCAATGACTGCTTGATGGCTGACTGCCACACATTTCGGTTTTCCGGTAGAACCTGATGTAAAAATACCATAAAGAAGATCTGTATTTTTTGCAAAAGAACGTCGTTCCATCAGTTTGTCCAGTTCCTGTGCAGTAACTGCTTCATCAGATGGTTCCTCTTCCAGAAGATAGATCTGTCCCTGATAGCCGGCATCATCAAGCTGATGTCTGTATGTACTGTCTGTAATCACCAAATCTGTTTCAAGAACAGTAAGGATATCCTTAAGCCTTTCAAGCGGCTGTTCCGGATCGATCATTACATAAAAACATCCTGCATAAACAACGCCAAACATAGCGGATAAAACCTCGGAGCTTTTTTCGTGCAGGATTGCCACTGGTCTGCCTGGTTCTGTCCTGTTCAGGAAAGACAGACCAAAATGTCTCGCCCGGTTCAGAAGTTCCTGATAGGTAAACTGTTGATTTCCGTCATCCACTGCTGTTTTGTCCGGAAATTTCTCTGCTGTATTTTCCAGATATTTTAATATATTATCCATTGCCTATTCACCTGCCTTTACTCATATCATTTTTGCATAATAATATTACCTTTTTCTGAATAATTTCTTAATTTTTCTTAAGTTCAGACTTTTTTATGCAAGAAATGTGGTGTACACCACAATACATTACTGTATGTCATAAATCGTTTTAAGTCAATGTTTTCCGGGAATTTTTAACAGGAAATTTTTATATGCAGAGAAAAACTGCCAGCCGGACAAGCCAGCTGGCAGAAAATGTGATTTTTCAATTGTTTTTTAGTATTCCACACCAAAGTGATCGAATAATACTCTCTCTGCTTCTGCGCTCCACAGACCGCGGTTTGCTTTGCAGATCTCGTCCAGTTTCTTGAAGAGAGGATCGGTCTCGCCGAGTTTTCCGAAATCTTCAATTGCTGTCATTGGCATGTTAAACTGTGTATAGCTTAACTTCTTTCCGCCCGGGATCTTTGGCAGGTTCAGGGTTGTCTCTGCAATACTGTCGATACCGCCGACGTGTGTTACCATAACTGCCGGTTCGATCTTTCCTTTGGCAGCCAGTTCATTCGCTTCGATCAGGTCATCGTTGTTTCCACCTGTAGTACCGAGAATATGTGTGCTTGTATAATGGCAGTTGTACAGATTGATCTCTGCTTTGAACTGGTTGTCTGTCGGACCTGCAAAGAAGTTCATGCAGCCATCGAATGCAAGGAGCTTGTCGCCCATTTCTGCAACCGCTCTGTTTGGAATGTATACGAATACATCGTCATAGCCTTTGCCGCCGGTGATCGCTTTTAATTCTTCAACCGGATCAGCCATTTTTGCGGTGTTTACATAGAGAAGTTCTACGCCGTTTTCCGCTGCTTTTGCTTCCGGGATAACTTCTCTTGCACGCTCGATCTTGGCGTCGTCAATATCTGTTACAACGATCCGTTTCGGGCGGTTTTCGATCTGGATACCGTAGCTGACTGCACCAAGTCCCATCGGTCCGCAGCCGCCGAGGATGATGATATCGCCGCCTGCTTTTGTTCCTACGGAAAGGTCATGGTTGCGTTTGTTTGTGTGGTAGTTTCCGTGGTATCCTCCGATGATACAGCTCATCGGCTCACCAAGGGACGCTCCGAAGAAGCTGTCACCTTCGTATGGCATCAGGCAGCCAAGTTCCATAACTTCGTGAGGGATGATGCAGTAAGTGCAGGCTCCACCGAAGTATTCATAGGAATATCCAGGAGACGCAAGGCTTCCTTTGTAGTTCAGTGCCGGCTGCTGTGCGAATTTCATGCCCGGTTTGAACTGATCTTTCCATTTTTCACCGACTTCTACGATCACACCTGCGAATTCATGTCCGATGATGATCGGGTTGGTGTCGATGTTCTGTGGTGCTCTTTTGTGTTTCTTACCCTGCTCTGCAAGTTTGTAGGTGGACATGCAGATACTGTCACTCATGATCTTTACGAGGATCTCGTCGTCTTTGATCTGCGGTAATTCAAACTCTTCCAGTCTTAAATCTCTTGTTCCATACATTCTCACTGCTTTTGTTTTCATGATAAATTCTCCTTTTCTATTCTTTATATATTTGAAGTAAGTTTTTTATAAAATCTCCATCTCCACCTGCGGGATCAGCTCGTCTACAACTGCTCTTGCCGGCGGCTTTGTTCCGACGGTTGTCACGGCTCCTGCGGACGTTGCCATGCAGAGTCTTACGGTTTCTTCATCACCGAGTTTTTTGTCCCAGGAATATGCAAGGGCTGCTACCATTGCATCTCCGGCTCCTACGGTGGAATGTGCTTTGACGGACAATGCCGGGCATCTTGCCACAAACTTGTCTCTTACGATCATCGCGCCGCCTTTTCCCATGGAGATCGCTACAGTTTTGATTCCGTTGTTCTGGAATTTTTCTGCCAGAGCTTTGAGTTCTCCCATGGAAAGCCTGTAATCTGCTCCGATGTATTCTTCCAGTTCTACCTGATTCGGTTTGATGATGTCCGGAGATGCTTTCAGCGCATTGCGGAACAGTTCTCCATCTGCATCCATCAGGACGGAACCGCCTTTTTCATGGACACTCTCTGTGATCGCTGCGTAAATGTTTTTGTCGACACCTGCCGGAATGCTTCCTGCGAGAACGACCAGAGTTTCTTTGTCTGTGTGCTCACAGATCTTCTGGATCAGTTCTTCCACCTGTGCTTCGTTGATGACCGGTCCTGGCTCATTTAATTCTGTCACACCGCCGCTCTTTTCAAAAACTTTGGTGTTGGTTCTTGTCTCGCCTTCCACCCAGATAAAATCGTGCTGGATGTTCCAGGATGTAAGTACGTTCTCGATCGTCTTTCCTGCATTTCCTCCGAGGAATCCCATCGCAAGGCTCTCACCGCCAAGTTCGTGGATCGTTTTGGAAACGTTGATTCCTTTTCCTCCGGCATCGTATTCTATCTTCTGGATGCGGTTCAGTCCGTTTGGCACGAGCTGTTCGATCTCTACGGTCTTGTCGATCGCCGGGTTCATTGTTACTGTTATGATCATTTCTTTACTCCTTTCCTGTGAGGACTTTGTAAATTTTATCTGCGTCATAATCTGCAATATTTGCACTCACTTCTTCATCAAGCATTGCTTCTGCGATCTGTGCCAGAATGTCGAGATGTGCATCTCCGACTCCTGCGATCCCGATCACGATGCGGACCGGATTGCCGTCCCAGTCGATCGGTTCTTTGAAGGTCTGTACGGAGATCCCTGACTGTAAAACTCTCTTCTTTGCAGCTTCAACACCGTGCGGAAGAGCAAGTCCGTTTCCCATAAATGTGGAACATGTTTTTTCTCTCTCGAGCATCGCCTCTGCATATTCCGGCTCTACATAACCTGTCTTCACAAGCATCTTTCCTGCTGCCATGATCGCTTCCTGCTTTGTCGCCGGTGCACAGCCTGTGCGGATGTTCTCACGGTACAGAAGTTCTTTCTTTTCGATCACCGGTGCTGTTTCTGCTTTCTGAGCTTTTTCTTTTTTTGATTTAAAAAACATGTAAGTTACCTCCCTGAATTCTTTTTCATTTTCTATTTTTTGAAGTTCCGATTTGTTTTTGCTTCCCTCTTTGTGACTTTATTATACGCATGGCAAATGGGAAATTTCAATTTAAAGAAAGGGGGATTTGGCACCATCCCTTAGTGCCAAAATTGAAGAAAAAAGACGTTTTATAACAACAAAAAGGACTGCCGTTTATGACAGTCCTGAAATGTATTTCCTGAAATATTGTTTTAGATGTCTGGACAGCAGTGTGCGGATCTGCTCCTTGTCGCCCTGCTCTGCGACCTCCATAAATTCCGGTTCTTCGATGAGCATGCCGCTGATGTGTCCCATGATGTCATTGTTGATCTTTACCAGCTCATCGTCTGGTACCAGCATGACAAAAGCCACCGTGATCTGTTTGAAATACGGATCTTTAAATGCCACATTTTCCTCCGGCATGCACACGGCAAATACCGGGCGCGTCACGCCTTTTGTTCTGGTATGCAGGAGCGCAAAGCCAAACTCCGCAAAGATCTGCGAGGACACCTGCTCCCTCCGCATCAGATCCTCCTGGATGATCTGGCTCTGGTCGGAATATGGCGAAAGTCTCTCACCGATCTGATGCAGAAGTTCCTCAAACGTAATGTCCACATCCACATAAAAAAACTCCATATCCTTAATGACAATGTTGATCTGTGCCGCCATCTGGTTGATCTGGTCAAGCTGCACGGAAAAAAGATCTTCCTGTTTATGTTTGGTCGGCATCCGCTGATACTGATAGATCATCTTACGGATCTGATCGATGTCCTCCTCATTCAGAAGCGGGTTGACATGGATCACCGGGATCTCCGCTTTTTCGATCGGAAGACTGGATACAAAAAAGTCTGTTTTTCCCTGTACATAGGAAGTAATGTCGTTTTTGCCATAAGCAGTAAGGTTCACGCGGTCGCCAAACAGCTTATTGAGCTTCGACAGCATCAGACGGGAAATACCGATCCCGCTCGAGCAGACGATTCCCACATCCACTTGCCGGATCTCTTCTTTGCGTCCTTCCTGACGCACCATAGCCGCACCGAAATGCACGGTCAGAAATCCTGTCTCCTCCTCCGGAACCGGCTTTCCGGTAAAACGTTCCAGCACTTTGGAAACGTTCAGGCATTTTTGATAAATATCCATATAATTCTGTTTAATATCATCCAGCACCGGATTCTGGATCTGCATACCGTGATCCAGGCGGATCAAAGTCGGACGTAAGTGTGCGAGAAGACCCTGGATAAATTCCTCATCCTGCTTCAGAAGATACGCACTTTCCGGGTCAAAAGCATCCACCATTTCATTAAGAATCCCCCGGAGTTCCCTGTTCTCGATCGCATTGATCTTCTGTCCGTCCCACTGGATCTTTTCATGCTTTGCTCCCTTGATGTGCAGGCAGATATAGGAAACCTCCACTGCCGGGATCTCGATCTCAAACTCTTCCTCCAGCTCTTCTACGATCTGCTCTGCAAGGTGATAATCTGCATCCTCCACAAGTCCCTGCTGCCAGGATGCATCCGTGTCGATCACTTCATCCTTGAGGATCCGGTTGATCGCGATCGCAATATGGATCACCAGACCGACATAGGAACTCTCTGTCAGAGTCATCACACGGGTATTGTCCATCCCTGACAGGCAGGCGATCACACGCTTCACGATATCATCATTCAAGATCTTACCGATATCTCCGTACTGCAGCGATGCATAACCCTCTGCGTCACTCTCTGTAGACTCGTAGGCTTCTCTCAGCATATGGGTATCAATATTTTCGTTGATAAATGCACGGATCGCACGGCGGTATGCTTCCTCACTTCCGGAAATGGAGATCCCGCTTCCCGGCTTGCGCGTGATCCGGAGCCCGTATCTGGTCAGCCATCCTTCGATTGCCTCCAGATCTGCACTGATCGTCGCCTCACTTACCTGGAAACGGCTGCTGTAATAAAACAGTTTGCGGAGTTCTTTTTCCTTGAGGATCTCAAGCGTCAGACGCTTCCTGCGTTCTTCGCGGTTGCTGACATCCAGGCGGTCATCCATCGACAGATCGTGCCGCAGTTCCTGTTTTTTGTCCTCGCTGCCCTCGAGCCAGATGCCGATTCCTGTTTTGGAATTCAAGGTGATCTCATATCCTTTGAGGATCGTGTTGATAGAATCCATCTCTCTCTGGATCGTGCGCTTGCTTAAATTCATCTGCTCTGCAAGTGCTTTCACAGAGATCGGCGCATTCTGTTCCAGAAGGATCTGCAGGATCTGGCTGACGCGGGGCGAAATATTGCTTAACTTCATCGTGTTCCCCCGTTCTGTGCATCCTGGATGCACTGGATCAGTTTTGTGTATTCTTCTCTGTCGGTAAATCCGGCGATCACATGACAGACTTTCTCATGCAGCTGTGGATTCAGCGCATAAAATTCTTTCTGACAGACGATCAGGTCAATGTCCTCTTCGATCAGGTCTGCGGCATAAACTCCCACCTGGATCCCGGTGATACCGGCTGTTTTGAGTGCGCGTCGGAACAGAGCCGCACCCATTGCGCTAGAGCCCATTCCTCCGTTACAGACGAAGCCTATTTTATGTAAGTTCTGATAAATATTTTCTGGCATGGGTTTCTCCTCCTGTTCTGATGCAGTTTCCAGTTCACGCTCCAGTCCGGACATTTCTGTATTTTCTTTCTCAAGTTCTTCCTGCTTCTCACTCTCCGGTATTTCCGACTGCGGCACTTCTTTCCTCTCACCTCTCCAGCACAGATACAGATAACTTCCAACGCCGGACACAGCCGTAGAAACAAGGATCCCTCCAAGCACCGGCAGCATACTGCTTCTTCCTGCCATGATCAAAATGGTCAGAACACTTCCCGGCGAAATCACGCCCGCTGTCTCACAGTGAAAAACGGAAAACCAGATACTTCCCGCAACACCACCCACGATCAATGGAAGCAGAAGTCCCAGATCCGCAAGTACAAAGGGAAAATAAACTTCATGGATTCCTCCGATCGCCTGTGTAAATGCAGCTGTCGCCAGTTCCTGACGGCGTTTGACATTTTTTCTTTTGTATAAAAGCAGTCCAAGCAGCATCCCAAGTCCCGGTCCCGGGTTCGTCTCAAGCAGAAAAAGGAGCGAACCTCCAGTCTGCTCTGCCTGGCTCATCCCCAGCGGAACAAGGATCCCATGGTTCATGATATTGTTCAGGAAAAAAACCTTCGCCGGCTCGATCAGGACATTCAAGACTGCGATATAGCCATGCTCCAGGATCCATCCAATGCAGCTGCCGGCTGCTACTGCAAAGACAGTCACTGCTTCTGCCAGAAGATAATATTCCCCGACCGCAAGAACCGCCCCGGTAAGCCCCAGGAGCAGATTTCGGAACAGCATCTTGGTCTCTGCGAAACAGTCCCGCTCCAGAAATTCCCGTTCTTTTTTCCAGAGGTATCCTCCGAGTGGTGCCGAGACCATTGCCCCAAAGATCCCTGCCTCCGGATCCCGCAGAAGGATCCCGCAGAGTGCCATGACTGCCGCCAGCCCTCCAAATGAATCGCTGAGAAGGTTTCCGCCCTCATAGGCGATCATGCATGGCAGGACATAGCGATAAGCAACCTGTGAGATCGCATAGATATCTTCATTCGGAAACCACCCTTCGGTCTGGAATACCACAGACAGAAGACCGATAAAGACAAAAATGCCGATGTTTTTCATGATGATCCTTGAATAAAATTTTCCTGTTTTCTGTATCACATTCATAACGTTCCCCCGCGTCAGACAGACTCCCCGCCGCCTGTCTGCTACCCGTTTTAATTCTGTAAATAATTTTATCATACAACAATCCCACCCGTCAATTCGCTCCGGTTAAGGTGCATAACCAACGTGTGGGATGTTACTGTTCACTCCGTTCACAGTAACTTGGTCAAAATGCATTCCAAATCACCTTCGGTGATGGCATTTTGCCCCGTATGTCTCGGGATTTTGCCATATTCATGGCAAAACACCTCGCGGGATATTACCCGTGAACAGTTACGTGTGGGATCATTGCGGTTATATTAAAATTTTAGAGGGCATCTGATAAATTATAAATTTCTCTTTTTCAGATCTTCTACCAGTGTTGCATATTCCGGTGCAGCAAGGAAGTTGGTGATCAGGATGCGTTCTGCATTCGGATTGCTGTGTGCGGCGCGCTCTCCCAGTTCCTCATGTGTGACAACGATCTGTACATCTGCCGGGATGCTGGATACCGGAGTGTGGATGACTTCGATTCCCTCAAGACCTGCTGCTGCAAGTTTTTTCTTGAGGACCGTTGCGCCCATTGCGCTGGAGCCCATTCCTGCATCGCATGCAAAAGCGATCTTTGTTACTTTTCCTGTATTTGCTGCCGGTACAGTAGCTGCTGTTTCTGCTGCGATTCCTTTTGCCTGTTTTTTCATGGCATCTTTCTGACGCTGTGCATCTTCCAGTGATGTATCCTTGCCCATGAATTTGAGGATCGGCACGGAGATTGCAAAGGAGACAAGTGCTGCCACTGCAACGCCGACGATCAGTCCAAGATAGCTATGTTTTTCTGCCATCATCATGATCGCGATGATACTTCCCGGTGAAGCCGGAGCGGTAAGACCTACGTTAAATAAGTTGAAGCAGAAGATTCCACTTGCGCCGCCTGCGATGACAGAGATCAGAAGCAACGGGTTCATAAGGATGTACGGGAAATAGATTTCATGGATTCCTCCGAGGAAATGGATGATCACTGCTCCAGGTGCAGAGCTCTTCGCATTTTCTTTGCCTGCGATGCAGTAAGCAAGCAGGATTCCAAGTCCCGGTCCCGGGTTTGCTTCAAGCAGGAAGAAAATGGATTTTCCTGTTTCCTCTACCTGCTGGATTCCCATTGGGGATAAGATCCCGTGGTTGATTGCGTTGTTTAAGAATAATACTTTTGCAGGTTCGATAAAGATACTTGCCAGCGGAAGAAGTCCGTGTGAAACAAAGACATCTACACCGGCTCTCATAACGGAGTTCATTCCTGTTACGAGCGGGGCAACTCCATACATGGCAAGACATGCAAGGATCGTACCGATGATACCAAGTGAAAAGTTATTTACCAGCATTTCAAAGCCGGCTTTGATGTGACCCTCAACTGCTTTGTCAAATTTCTTGATGATCCATGCAGCCAGCGGTCCGACGATCATGGCACCGATGAACATCGGGATGTCAGAACCGACGATCACACCCATGGTCGCGATCGCACCGATCACGCCGCCGCGCTGTCCTGCTACGGCAGAACCGCCAGTGTATGCGATCAGAAGCGGCAGCAGTACGGTTGACATCGGAGTTACAAACTGTGCGAGTTTCTCATTCGGACACCATCCTGTCTCGATAAAAAGCGCTGTGATGAGCCCCCATGCGATGAATGCGCCGATGTTCGGCATGACCATTCCGCTCAAAAACCTTCCAAATACCTGAACTTTTTCTTTCATTGTGTTTACACCTCATTTTGATTTTTTTGTGAACAGATTCCCTTCTCTCTGTCCGTCTTTTCGGTTTTGTTTTACTTTTTTTCTGAGGTGTAACCGGCCAGTTACTCTCTTCTTGATGAGTTCATTATAGCGAAAAACCATTGTACTTTTCAAGAAATAGAAAAAGAGATTTGGCACCATCCCTTAGTGCCAAATCTCCTTAATGTTTTTCATAAATGTCCCTAACATCTGTTGCGTTTGTTGACAAAATAATTCAGGATCCCGCCGCCAACGATGATTACCATTGCAACGCCAACGACTCTCTTGGCAGCCTCCTGCGGGAGCTGGCTCTTGGAGCCGATGGAATCTGAATAAAAAGTTAATGTATAATCAATCTCATGCGGTGTTCCCATCGCTGTTGTGTCTGCCACCACCGGCATTGCCTCATCAAGTGTAAGGATCGGGATCTCAAATACAGAGTTCATGCCCTCTTCATTCGTCGGAAGATATTTCTCCCCGTCCACGATCATGTAATCATAATTTGAACTGCTCCACTGAATCTGTGCGTATCCGTTTCCGTCCCTCACGGTAAAAAGTGTCGGGGAAGTCACGCTCGCCTTGCCGCTTCCGCCCTCCAGATCTACCTGAATGGAATATTCTCCATCTTCCCTGTCAAATTCTACCGCCTGCATTTCTGTCGTATCTGCTGCCGCCATACAGACAAATGGTGCAGTACAGGAGGATAACAGTGCTGCCAGAGAACAGACTGTCAGAAATTTCTTATATTTATGCATCGTACTTCAAACCCCGTTTCATTTTTCATTACTCTGAAAACTACTATAACACAGCAAATCACACATTGCAAACTATATAAGGTTCTAGTATAATAAAAAGAATGTGAGTAATTATATCAATTAATATTTTTAAATATCAGGAGGTTTTTTACCAATGAAAGGAACATTATATGGCGTAGGAGTCGGACCTGGGGATCCGGAATTAATGACACTGAAGGCAGTCCGCATGATCCGCGAGAATGAGATCATCGCCGTACCGGGAGCAGATGTCAAAGAAACCGTTGCCTACAAGATCGCAGTCCAGGCAGTGCCGGAATTAGCCGACAAAGAACTTCTTCCGATCTACATGCCAATGACACACGACGCAAAAGAACTCGAAGAAAACCACGCAAAGGGAGCCAAAACTCTGGAAGCCTGTCTTGACCAGGGCAAAAACGTTGTCTTCCTGACACTTGGAGATCCTTGTGTATACTCCACTTTTTCCTATCTGCAGCACCGTGTGGAGGCTGACGGATATCACACAGAGCTGGTGAGCGGGATCACTTCTTTCTGTGCCGCTGCTGCCCGCCTGAACATTTCTCTTTCCGAGTGGAATGAGCAGCTTCATATCGTGCCGGCTGTTCACCGCCTGGACAGCGACCTCAGCGAATCCGGCAACTATATACTCATGAAATCAGGCAAAAAGATGAACCAGGTCAAGGAAATCCTCGCAAAGAGCGACCGTGATGTCCTGATGGTCGAGAACTGCGGTATGCCAGAAGAACATATTTACAGAAGTGTTGAGGAAATTCCGGATGATGCAGGTTATTATTCCCTGATCATCGCAAAGGAGAAAAAATAAAAATGATCGAAACCAGAAATCTGACCAAGACATTTGATAATTTCACAGCCGTGGATTCCCTGGATCTCAAGATTGAAACGGGAGAGTTTTTCGGTCTTCTTGGTCCGAACGGTGCAGGAAAGACAACGACGATCAGTCTTCTGTCCACCCTGCTCCTTCCTACAAAGGGAGAGATCCTGATCGATGGCCAGACACTGAAACGAAACCGCCCGGACCTGAAACGCAAGATCAGCGTGATCACCCAGGAATATTCCATGCGCCAGGATATGACCATGGACGAGATCATGGAATATCAGGGCAGGCTTTATTTCATGCCGCGCAAGGAGATCAAACGGCGTACAGAGGAACTTCTGGAGTTCTGTGACCTGATCAAATTCCGCAGACGTACCGTCCGCAAGCTTTCCGGCGGTATGAAGCGTAAACTGATGGTCTGCCGCGCCCTTCTTACAGATCCGGAGATCCTTCTTCTGGATGAGCCGACCGCCGGAATGGACGCGCTTTCCAGACGACAGATGTGGAACCTTCTCCGCAAGCTGAACGGCAAAAACCTGACGATCCTTCTGACCACACACTATATGGAAGAAGCCCAGAACCTCTGCAACCGCGTCGCCCTGATGGATCACGGTAAACTTGAGGAAATCAGCACACCTTCCGCATTGATCGAGAGTCTTGGAGCCTACACGATCGATGAGCCCGGACCGGATGGAAATACTGTCAGCCGCTATTTCCACAGCCGTCAGGAAGCCATTGATTATCTGTCCGGCATTCCGGGACAGGCTTCTCTTCGTGAGACCACACTGGAAGATGTGTTTGTGGAACGTGCCGGCCGTCATCTGATGCCGTCATAAAGGGAGGTCAATTATGGGAATTATAACGATTTTATGGGAAAAATGGGTAGAATTCCGCAGAGATTTCTACAAGATCACCCTGGCAGCCATGATCGCGCCTCTGATGTATCTTGTCGTATTTGGAATGGGGATCCAGACAACGTCCCACGGACAGCCTTATCTGAATTTCCTGATCCCCGGTGTCGTATCTCTGACGACCATGAACGGAAGTTTCAATGCGATCGCCCAGAACCTGAACGTACAGAGACTGTACGAAAAAGCATTCGACCAGGTCATGATCTCACCGACGCCTCTGTGGCAGTTTATTGCCGGTCAGATCATCGGAGGAAGTCTCCGTGGATTTTATGCCGGAGGTGTGATCCTGATCCTGACTCTGCCGATCGACACAGGACTGATCTTCAATGGATGGTCCTTCCTGGTGATGTTCTTAAACGGAGCAGTGTTTTCTGCGATCGGAGTGGTTGTTTCTTTCCTTGCAAAAAACCACGCCGATGTACCGCGTTTTTCCAACTACATCATCATGCCGATGGCTTATCTTTGCAACACCTTCTTTTCCACTGAGAAGCTTCCTGGCTTTATCGGAAAGTTCGTAGCCGCGCTTCCGCTTTCCCAGACAAGCCACATGATCCGAAGCATTTCTGCTGGTGAAGGCTTTGCATTTTCGGGAATTGTGATCCTGCTTGTTTACCTTCTGGTATTTACAGGGATCGCCTCCTGGTTTATCTATAAGAAAAAGAATCTGTAACTGTTCAGTACCCTTACAGTTACGAGTCAAAATGCATTCCAGATCACCTTCGGTGATAGCATTTTGCCTTGTATGTCTCGGGATTTTGGCAAAAAACATGCCAAAACACCTCGCGGGATACTACCTACTAAATAGTTACAAGAATCTTTAAATAAAAAATCCCCGCCGGATCGATCGACTGCGACCACCGGCGGGTATTTTTCTGTTATTTTACATCTGCAAGCTCATAGAGATAAGTTTCGAAACAGATTCCTTCATTTCGATCTGTTCCTTCTTCTACAGCATCATGGATTCCTTTTGCAAGGAAATTCACCGCTTTCTGTACGGAAGCAGCGGTATCAGTCCCCTTGACCATCCCTGCACTTAAGATAGAAGCAAACAGATCTCCCGTACCAGAATAGCTGCCGCCCTCTTTCTTCGTTGTCACCCAGGTCTGCGCTGCTTTTTTGCAGATAAGGTTGCTGATGTACTTCGCACCATCTTCTTCATGGCTGATGCCCGTGATCACGGCTTCCACATCAAATTTCTCTGTAAGCAGGCTGCCGATCGTCTGGACATATTTCAGAAGTTCCTCTCCGGAGAAACCGGAAATCTTCTGCCATTCTGTGTGCATTTTTTCTCTTCCATAGAGAAGAAGCAACGCTTCCGTGATGTTCGGAGTGATCACTGCTGCCTCTCTGACAAGCATTCTCATCTTTTCGCACAGTTCTTCTGTATAGATCGGGTATTCCTCCCCATCATCACCCATGACCGGGTCAACGAGGACTTTTGTTTCTTTTTTCTTAAATCTCTGTATAAAATCCACCGCCTTGTCTGCCTGTGCAGCATCAGCCAGGAATCCTGTATAAATGCCATCCGGGTGAAAATCCATCTTCTGCCATTCGTCCATCAGGATATCCATACGGTCTGTATAATCATCACAATAATAAGACGGAAAACCGGTCTGTGCACTCAAAATAGCAGTAGGAAGCGGACATGCCTGCACCCCCATCACCGAGATCACCGGTATCGCTGCTGTCAGGGAGCATTTTCCCATCCCGGACAGGTCATTGAGAACTGCAATTTTCTTCAAAGTATTGTCTCCTTGTCTTGCTTTTTGTCATATTCTGATTTAGAATAGCACCTAAGTGTATTTATAAAAATAACCACTTTTATTCATTTTTGAGGGGACAGTTTATGAGTCTAGCATTCCATTCCACCAAAGAAAGCCTGTATCTCCAGGTATACGACCATTACAAAAATCTGATCATGGAGCATCGCATTCCTGCCGGAAGCCGTATGCCTTCCCTGCGTAAATGCGCCACAGAACTGAAACTCAGCCGCACCACGATCGAGAATGCCTACCTTCAGCTTGCCGCAGACGGCTACATCGTCGCCCGTGCCCAGAGCGGTTACTACGTAACCAGTATCGCCGACCAGAAACCAGTGTCCACCGCTTCCTGGCATGCAGATCTTCCGCCGGTGCAGTATGATTTTGCCTCCAACGGTGTCGACCGGGAAAGCTTTCGCTTCGATCTGTGGCAGCGTTATATCAAGAGTGCGCTGCGCCAGAGTGACCGTCTTCTCTCTTACGGCGAACCGCAGGGTGAGGCGGATCTCCGTCAGGTGCTCGCTGACTATATCCGACAGCGGAGGAATGTCAACTGCTCTGCCGATGATATCGTGATCGGAGCCGGTGTGCAGAGTCTTCTGAACCTTCTCTGTCCTCTGATCCGGGACAGAAAGTCCGTTTCTTTCCCGAATGCTTCTTTTGTACAGGGAAGTACGATCTTTGCAGGCTATGGTTTTGAAGTGCAGTACCGCAACAAGGACTGTGATGTCATCTACGTTTCTCCTGCCCATATGACCAAATGGGGCGAGATCATGCCGGTCAGCCGCCGTATGGAACTGGTACATTACGCGGCTCAGAAGGGCAGTCTGATCATCGAGGATGACTTTGAGAATGAATTCGTCAATTTTCAGCGGCCGACCCCGTCCCTTTTTAACCTTGCCGGTGGACATGGAGTTGTTTATATCGGGTCATTTTCCCGTCTGCTGCTTCCGTCGATCCGCTTAAGTTTCATGGTCCTGCCACCGAATCTTTCCAGGAAATACCCTGCTGTCGCAGACCGCTACAGCCAGACTGCCTCCAAGGCCGAACAGATCGCACTCTGCCAGTTTATCCGCGACGGTCACCTGACTTCACAGACCAAAAAGCTCAAGAAACTCTACGCGCAGAAACTCAAAAAACTGAAAAACGAAGTGCGGAACACCTTTGGCAGTGACTGTACGATCCAGACAGGTGCCGCCGGAACAAGCCTCGCATTGACTGTTCCCTACGCCCGGACCGGCCTGGAACTAAAAAAAGAAACCCGCATGAAGGGCTTCGATCTGCTGATTCTCGAGGAAGGCGCAGACACGATCACGCTCCTGCTTTCCTGTTCCTCGATCCCCGCAGACGATTTTGCCCCGGCATGCCGGCTCCTGAAAGAACTTCTTAATAAATAATGATCACCTGACACCTGTCCCTCCTTTTCTCTGGAACAGGTGTTTTTCTTTAATCCCTTCGATTGTCGATCATGTACAAAAGTGCATTGCAGATGCAGGCTGCGATATTGCTGCCGCCCTTGCGTCCTCTTGCAACGATATACGGTGCTCCGGACTGCATAATCAGTTCCTTGGACTGCACCACATTGACAAATCCTACCGGAACACCGATGATCAGTTCCGGATCCAGTTTGCCATCCTCGATCAGTTCATAGAGACGCACCAGTGCCGTCGGCGCATTTCCGATCGCGAAGATCAGCTTTTTATCGAGAGTAGCTGCTTTGTCCATGCTTGCAGTCGCTCTCGTGGTTCCGTTTTCTTTTGCGGTCTTTGCCACATCTTCATCGGACATGAAGCAGTAAACCTCACCGCCATAACGGGCAAGGGCGCGTTTGTTAATGCCGGATTTAGCCATCTGTGTGTCTGTGACGATGCAGGCTCCGTTTTTGATCGCATTCATTGCCTTCTCGATAACATCCGGGGAAAAACAAAGATTTCTGGCATAGTCAAAATCTGCACTTGTATGGATGCAGCGTTTCACCACCAGTTCTGTTCCCGGGAGCAGCGGGGTATCCCCGAGTTCTTCCGTGATGATCTCAAAGCTTCTCTTCTCGATGTCCATCGGTTTTACATTTTCAAGTTCTACTTTCATCAGGCTTTCTCCTCCTCGATTCCCTCGTCCAGTATCTCATAGATTTTTTTCATGTCCAGATGTTTCCGCAGTTCTGCTGCCAGGATATCATACTGTGTCTCCTTAAATGCCGCAAAATCCACGCCCTCCATCTCGGATACATCGATTCCCTTTTTGTCGCCCACCGCTTTTACGAGACCGAGTGCAACTTCTTCCTTGTCGAAGATTCCATGCACATAAGTACCGCAGATATTGTGGTAGAACGTACCTTCTCTCTTCTCGTTTCCTGTCACGGTATCCTTCGTAAAGGTGCTGGCAGAGGCGCCCTCCTTCCAGGTGCTCTCGCCCATATGGATCTCATATCCTGTAAATTCGACATCTTTAAGCGGTGCATAATCGCCTTCCAGGGAAAGGAAACGTCCGGTAACCTGTGTCCTTGTCTTTTTCTCCGCAAATACGGTATCCATCGGCAGAAGTCCCATTCCACGCATGGAACCTCCCGCTTCCACACCATGCGGATCACTTAAAGTCTCGCCCAGCATCTGATAGCCGCCGCAGACACCAAAGATCAGGGTACCGGAAGCTGCTGCCTTGAGGATCAGAGCCTCCATCCCGCTCTCACGGAGCCACTTAAGGTCATCCATCGTATTCTTTGTTCCCGGAAGGAAGATCACATCCGGATTCTTAAGGTCGGACGGATGCTGTACATAGCGAAGAGAAACTCCCGGTATGCTCTCCAGTGGGTTAAAATCTGTGAAATTGGAGATCCTCGGCACACGGATGACTGCCATATCGATCATCCCAACTTCCTGCGGACGGTCAAAACGCTCTGTCAGGCTGTCCTCGTCCTCCACCTGGATGTTAAGATACGGTGCGACACCGACAACCGGGATCCTGCATTTGCTCTCCAGCATCTCCACGCCCGGATCAAGGATCGTCTTGTCACCGCGGAATTTGTTGATGATCAGACCCTTTATCATCTTTCGCTCGTCTTCCTCCAGAAGCTCCACGGTTCCGTAAAGTTGTGCAAACACACCGCCGCGGTCGATATCTCCGACCAGAAGGACCGGTGCTTTTGCCATCTTCGCCATTCCCATGTTTACGATATCCTCTTTTTTGAGGTTGATCTCTGCCGGGCTTCCTGCACCTTCGATCACGATGATATCATTCTCTGCTGCAAGTGCATCAAATGCTTTCATGATGTCCGGGACAAGTTTTTTCTTGTAAGCAAAATAATCCCTTGCGCTCATTGTGCCAAGGACTTCTCCGTTTACAATGACCTGAGAACCCACATCGTTGGTCGGTTTCAGAAGGATCGGGTTCATAAGGACGGACGGTTCGATCCCGGCAGCCTCTGCCTGCATGACCTGCGCTCTTCCCATCTCCAGTCCTTCCTTTGTGATAAAGGAATTCAATGCCATATTCTGTGACTTAAAGGGAGCCACACGGTATCCATCCTGTTTAAAGATACGGCAGAGTCCCGCTGCCAGAAGGCTCTTGCCCGCATTTGACATCGTTCCCTGCACCATGATCGCTTTTGCCATCTTACTCCTCCCCCTCTTCTTCCTGTGTTTTCTTTCTTGCTTCCATGAGACCGTCATGGATTGCCTGGATCAAACGCTCATTTTCCTCATGGGTGCGTACTGCCACTCTGTAAAATCCCTTACCAAGTCCCGGATAGTTACTGCAGTCGCGGATCAGAACATTCTGTCCCACGCAGATCTCAAAAAGATCGTCCGGTCCCTTGAAAAACAGATAATTTGCCTGAGAAGGAAAAACGGTCATCCCAAGCTTATATAATTCTTCACTTAAATATTCAGATTCCGCAAAGATCAGTTTTCTCGCTCTTTCGACATATTCGACTTCACCAAGTGCCGCAATTCCTGCCGCCTGTGCAGGAATCGAAATATTCCATGGCTGTGTAGCCTGTGTCATCTTTTCAAGAAGTTCCTCATTTTCTGTAATTCCATATCCAAGACGCACACCCGCCATCGCATAACGCTTTGTAAATGCTTTGAGAAGAAACAGATTGTGATACCTCGGAAGCTGTGCCTTGAGGCTGTACTGTCCCGGTTCGCGGATAAAATCCTGAAAACATTCATCCACCACCAGAAAGATTCCCATTTCCCGACAGACACGGAGCAGTCTGAACAGAAATTCTCTGTCCGTCAGTATCCCCGTCGGATTGTTGGGATTACAAAGAAATACCATATCCAGATCTTTGTGCAGCCAGTCAATAAAACTGTCCTGAACACGGAATTCATCTTCTTCCTTGAGAAGCACATGCTCCACCTCTGCCCCGACACTTTCCAGTGCCTGCTCATATTCTGCAAATGTAGGAACCGGAATCAGTGCTTTCTTCGGTTTGAGTGCATGGCACAGTGAAAAGACTAGCTCCGCCGCACCGTTTCCACAGATGATATTCTCCGGTTTGACATCCTCATAGGCAGCGATTGCTTCTTTCAGCGGCGCGTATCCCACCTGCGGATAGTCTTTAAGATGGTCCAGACTGTCCCGGACTGCCTGCTTGACACTCTCCGGTGTTCCAAGGGGATTACAGTTTGCAGAAAAATCAAGACAGTTTTTGTAAGTATAGATATTTCCCCCATGTACGTGTTTCATTTCATTTCTCCTTTGCTGCCTGTTGTGGTATTACAGGATCCAGAACCCGACGGCGATGCGGATGATAAGGCAGATCAGAATGCCAAGAAAAGCAGTTCCGTACATCAGACGGTTGGAGCGTCTGATATCCTCCGGTTCCACAGCGCGAATCGGGTCTCCGATCGTCGGTTTTTCGTATAATTTGCCAAAATAGCAGGCATTGCCGGCAAGCTGTACGTCAAGCGCTCCTGCCATTGCTGCCTCTGTCTGTGCAGAGTTCGGGCTTGCATGGTTTCTTCTGTCTCTCCGGTAGATCTTTGCTGCGTTTTTGCCATCCATACCACAGACAAAAGCTGCCGCAACCATCAGCCAGCCAGAGATCCTTGCCGGAAAAAAGTTTGCCACATCATCAAGCTTGGCACTGCATCTTCCAAAGTACAGATACTTGTCATTTTTGTAGCCGAGCATGGAATCCATGGTATTGATCCCTTTATAAAGAAACATCAGCGGTGCGCCGCCGATCGCCATATAGATCATCGGAGCGATCACACCGTCAGAACAGTTCTCTGCCACAGTCTCTACGGCTGCCTTTGTGACACCTATATCGGTGAGTTCCTGGGTATCACGTCCTACGATCATGGACACTGCATAACGCGCCTCCTCGATCGTACCGTTTACCAGCCGGTCATAGACCTTCATGCTCTCATCCTTTAACGATCTGGTAGCAAGGAGCTGGTAGCACCAGAATGTCTCCAGGATCACACCCGCCACCGGGAAATGTCCGTACAGAAGAGACAGGAGCACAGCCGGCACGCCAAAGGAAAACAGACAGACGAGAATCGTTTCCACAACTCCGCCAGCCAGTTCTCCTGCATTTGTCTTCGGAAAGATCCTGCGGATTCCCTTTTCAAGAACGGAGATCAGATTTCCGATCAGGCAGACCGGATGATACAGCCACCTGGGATCTCCAAATATCAGATCAAGTAAAAACCCTGCTGCCAGGGCTATCGTATGATAGATCACATTTGTCACTCTTCCTGACCTTCCTGCTTGCAGGAACATCGTTGTTTTTTGTATGCGAGGCATTTTTTAAGAAATGCCTTCGGTACTTCGGGATTTCCATAATAATAAAGATGTGGAAAACCAGCCAGCATCGTGTCCGTTCCATGGATACAGTCCCATCCACGCTTACTCTCCGGCTTCGCCGCATGAAAATCCCCGCCGCAGTTTTCGGAATCAAAATAGTGGAACTCATGTGCCGGGATCTCGCCGAAATCTTCCATTCCAAGAGCCGGCTTTTTCTGTGTCAGTGTCACATAGCCAAATCTGGAAAGTTTCGGTGTGCGGTATGCTTTTCCCGGGATCACCCCTGCCATCTGGTAGAAGTTCCCATCCATGCCCTCCATTTCCTCGTGGAGATACATAAAGCCTCCGCATTCTGCCATACATGGCATCCCTGCTTTCAGTTTTTCCCGTATCATGTCTTTCATTGTGGTATTTTGTTCCAGTTTTTTTCCGTTTAATTCCGGATAGCCGCCGTATAACAAAAGCCCGTCCAGATCATCCGGAAGCTGCTTATCTTCCATCGGTGAAAATGGAACAATCTCTGCCCCCATCTCGCCCAGAAGACGGAAATTGTCTGCATAGAAAAAGCAGAATGCCTCATCCTCCGCAACGCCGATACGCACCGGCTCGGAGAGTCTGAAATCGGTCACTGACTCCGGCTTCGCATCCAGAAGATCCGGTGCCTCGCCCGCCAGTTCCAGGATCCGGTCGATGTCAAGTGTCTCTTCCAGAACGCCTGCAAGCTTATGAAGCCTGTCTTTCAGTTCCGGGATCTCATCCGGAAGGACCAGACCAAGATGTCTGCTTTCGATCACACAGTCCTCAACCTTCGGTACATAACCAAGAACCGCAACACCCAGTTCTTCTTCCAGAAGTTTCTTCATTCTCGGATAGAGCATGGGAGACATCTGGTTAAAGATCACACCTTTGATGTGGCTGTCCTTCTTATATTCCAGGAAACCTTTGACATAGGCAGCCAGGGACACACTCATCCCACGGCTGTTTACGATCAGGATGACCGGTGTATCGGTCACTTTGGCAAGGTCATAGGCACTGGCTGTGGTCGTAGTTCCCGCAACGCCGTCATAAAAGCCCATGACACCTTCCATGACTGCGATCTCACAGTCTCTGGCATTTCGGGTCAGAAGATATTTCGTTACCTCTGATCCTGTAAAAAAGGTGTCCAGATTCCGGGACTTTGTCCCGATCACCCGGCTGTGGAACATCGGATCGATGTAATCCGGCCCGCATTTAAAGGACGTCGTCTTAAGACCGCGCTCCACCAGTGCTTCAAGAAGCCCGCAGGTGATCAGGGTCTTGCCGCTTCCGCTGGAGCCTGCTGCCAGAAGGATTCTCGGGATCTTCATACCTGTTCCTCCTGTGTTTCGGATTTCTCGTGTGCCTGTACCGTGATGATATAGATTGGATTTTCGCCCATCATCATATGGTAACGTCCGATATTTTTGGATCTGGAAGCGCAGAGCTGTACGACTTCGCTCTCGCACTGATAAGTTTCCTGCTTCTCAAGTTCACGGATGCAGTCAAGTGCCTCGCCCACGGTTTCCAGAGTAATGCAGTTGATCACAATACGCACCTGTGGGTTCTTATTCAGCAGAAGCTCCACGATCTCCTTCATATTTCCGGAAGATCCGCCAATAAAAGCGTGTGTCGGCACAGGAAGTTCCTCAAGTGCCTCCGGTGCGGTTCCCGGAACGATGTACATATGGTCCAGTGCAAATTTCTTCTTATTCTCCTGAAGGAGTGCCAGGGCATCCTCCTTTTTCTCGATCGCATAGACCCCGCCTTCAGATGCGCGAAGTGCCATTTCGACAGAAACAGAACCTGTTCCTGCACCAATGTCGTAGCAGATGGCATCTTTTGGAAGTCTCAGTTTGGAGAGAGAAACGGTACGCACTTCTGTCTTGGTCATCGGTGCCTTGCCGCGGATAAATTCTTCGTCTGGAATTCCATGAGTTGCCAGTTCCAGTTCTGCCTGTGGATTATATGCACAGACTACGCTCAAAGGATCTCCCTCATAGGAAACAAGTTCTCTGGCTGGTTTCGCCAGGATCTTCTCGTTATCATAGGAAAGATTTTCTCCGACATGAAGAATAACGTCGCCCATTCCGTAAAATGTAAGCTTCTCTGCCAGTTTACGCACTCCGTCACCCGTTCCGAGGATTGCAAAAACCTTGCGGTTCGTGCGGATCAGGGAAATGAGATTGCAGGTTTTTCCATGCGCGCTGACGATCTTTGCGTCGTCCCAGGACAGGCCGATCTTTGACATAAAATAAACCACAGATGAGATCCCACAGATCATTTCCGTATCCGGTCCGAGAAGTTCTGCAAGTTTCTTCGCCCCGCTGTAAAATCCAACATCACCGGAAAGTGCAACTACAACTTTGGTGTACTCCGGATGTGTGATCAGATACTCTGCGATCTCTTTGCTCCGATATTCATAAAAAACATCCTGTCCAGAAAGCCGGACAGCATCGACCATTCGCTTTGCGCCTACGATAAGATCCGCGTTTCGGACAGCTTCCTGACCCTCCTGCGTCAGAGTCTTCGGGCTTCCCATGCCGATTCCGAGAAGTGTGACCTTCTGTTTCCTGGTAAGTCCGTAGCGTTCGATCAGCATATGCCTGCATTCCCGCAGAGACAGACCCTCTTCTGCGAGAGGTCTTCCGATGATCACAACAGTTGCACCACAGGCTTCGGCCGCCTGGATCTTCTCAAGAAAGCCGCCGGCTTTGCCGGAATCCTTGGTAACCAGATATCTGCACTCATACTGCGTAAGCATCGCCCGATTCATTTCCATGGAAAAAGGTCCCTGCATCGCAATCAGGTTCCGGCCTTCAAAACCAAGTGCCTGACAGGATTCGATCACGGACGGAAGGGACAGCACTCTTGCAAACAAGCGCTCCTTATAATCCGGAACGGAGGTAAATGCCGCCAGTTCCTTGCTTCCTGTGGTCAGGAGAACATTCCCTGTAGTTCCTTTCAGGTGCTCTGCCGCTGCCTGTGTATCCTTAACATAGACAGCGTTCTGCTGTCCGCTGCCTGTACGGAGGATCCTCGTATAAGAGACTTCGGCTTCCTCGCAGGCTTTTCGGATATTTCTTGTCACTTCTGCTGCGTAAGGATGTGTCGCATCCAGAACAAGTTCCGGTTTTTCTCTGGAAAAAAGCTCTTTCATCTCATTCTCGTCGAGACGTCCCGCCTGTACATGCAGACTGGAACTCTCTTTGAGGGATCTGGAACCATATTCTGTCGCCACGCATGCCAGCACCGGGATCTGGTTTTCACCGAGGAAACGACTGATCTCGTATCCTTCGGTCGTCCCGGCAAATACAATGACTTTATACATTCCTGTATCCTCGTGGTGTTACCATCTTGCCGTTGATTTCTTTTGTCTGAGAATTTCCGATAAATACGGTTGTAAACATATCCACCTGTGTGTCACGAAGTTCTTTCAGAGTCATCAGATGATATTCTTCTCCTTCACGTCCGATATTGCAGACAGTTCCGCAGACAGTGTCCGGGGATTTGTACTGCATCATCAGGTCACAAGCTTTCTGAAGATAATCATGACGTTTTTTGCTGGATGGGTTATAGAGACAGATCACGAAATCTGCCTGAGATGCGCCGAGAAGTCTTGCCTCGATCTTTTCCCACGGAGTGAGAAGGTCACTTAAACTGATGAGACAGAAATCATGGATCAGTGGTGCACCAAGGACTGCTGCCCCGCCAAGTGCTGCTGTGACACCAGGGACGATCTCAAGTTCTACTTCCGGATAATTTACGCCAACTTCATACATAAGGCCTGCCATACCGTAAACACCGGCATCTCCACTGCAGATCATGGAAACAACTTTGCCTTTCATTGCTTCCTCAAATGCCAGAACGCAGCGGTCAACTTCTTTTTTCATTGGTGTGGTCAGGAATTCTTTGTCCGGAAATGTGTCTTTGACAAGATCTACATAGACGGTATATCCGATGATCGCATCACTTTTTTTCAGAGCTTCCATTGCTATACCGGTCATCTGGTCACAGCCTCCCGGTCCGATTCCTACAACATATATTTTATTCAAAATGTACCTCCCATTTCCGGAGTCCCAGAGCTGTCGTCACGCCCTCTCTCCCGGTCTTTTTTCTGATAAGGCTGCCATTGCCGGATGCAAGTACTGCGCTTCTCTCACAGACATTCTCTACGCCTGTGATGGTCCGGACAAAAGCAGATGGAGTAAATTCTCCTTCGACTTCTTTTAGTTCTTCTTCTGTATAGGTAATAAAAGGAATCTTCCATTCCTCTGCCAAGGCATTCAGCCCCGGCTCGTCTTTCTTAAGGGAAATGCTTGCGAGATTTCCAACTGCCTGACGATAGATGTCCGCTTCCCTGAGGCAGTTCTCTGCTTCTCTCAGGATGACTTCTGTTTCTTTGTTCTTACGGCATCCCATTCCGAGTGTGACTGCCGGCGGAACTACCTGCGTGGTAGAGGCAAACGGCAGACAGGACGGGTGGATCGTAACCGCAACACCGATCTCCGGGGCAGTTCCTCCATCGAACGGGGTTCCATCCGCGCTGCACGCTGTCAGTCCTTCCGGAAGAGATCCTTCAAATGGAAATTCACTATAAAATCCCACGGACTCACCCGCAAGCAGTGCCGCTGAGACTTCCTTCGCTGCTTTCATGAAGAAGATCTCACAGCCGTTTTTTTTGGCAAAAACATCAACTGCGAATCGCTTATGAAGGTCAGTCGCTGTCGTCACGATCGGCTGTGCCTCCAGAATCTCTGCCGTTTCAAGAGTCAGTGCATTCGCCCCGCCCAGGTGTCCGGACAAAAGTGAGATCACAAACTGTCCGCACTCATCCACGACAAGAACTGCCGGATCTGATTTCTTACTGGCAACCTGTGGTGCGATGCTGCGTACAGCGATCCCGCAGGCTCCAACAAAGATCATCCCGTCATCCTTCTGGAAATGCTCTGCTGTCCAGTTTCCTGTACTTTCCGTAACAGAATCTTCCAGATATTTACTCTTTTTGTAAAGTTCGGTGTGATACCCCTGTGCGTTCAGTCCTTCCTGGAGTTTCAGAGCTGTCTGAAATCCGGTAAGGCTGAAGCATATGATAGAAATATCCATATTATTCTTATTTGGTCGCTTCACGGAATTCTGTGGTAAATCCCGGATCATAAAGCTTGGAACGGTCATACTGGGCTGCCTTGACAGAATCTCCGATGATCATAAGTGCAGTCTTGGTAATGTTGTTCTCTGCTGCTGTCTGCGCAAGTGTTCCGACTGTGCAGACAAATTTCTTCTCATCCGGCCAGGTTGCCTTGTAAACGATCGCTGCCGGTGTATCTGCTGTGTAGCCGCCCTCGATCAGTCGTCTACTCAATTCCTCGAGCATTCCGGTGCTTAAGAATACGACCATGGTTGCCTGATGTGCCGCAAAAGACTGGATGCTCTCTTTGCTCGGAACCGGTGTACGTCCTTCCATTCTGGTGATGATCACGCTCTGTGAAATCTCCGGAAGTGTGTACTCCAGATTCAGTGCACTTGCTGCACCGCAGAATGCGCTGACTCCTGGACAGTAATCGTAGGAAATCCCCTTCTCATCGAGAATGTCCATCTGCTCACGGATCGCACCGTAGATACACGGATCGCCTGTGTGAAGACGTACGGTCATCTTACCCTCTGCCTCTGCGTTTTCGATGACAGAAATTACTTCTTCCAGTGTCATCTTGGCACTGTTGTGGATCGTACATACGTCCTTGCTGTATTCAAGAAGCTGCGGATTTACAAGAGATCCTGCATAAATGATCACGTCCGCCTCCTCAAGATACTGTTTTCCTCTGACTGTGATAAGATCCGGTGCTCCCGGTCCTGCTCCTACAAAATGAACCATTATTCCTTTTCTCCTTTGCTAATTTTATCGATCAATTCCGCTGCATTCGCTGTCTGTCCGAGGTATCCATATTCATTGGAAAAGATCACTGCTCCGAGCAGGATCTGCTGGTAGGAGCGATGGTCCAGATAGAATTGGATCCTGTCTGTGATCTCCTTCATCGTTTCCTTAAGAATGTGGTTCTCGTCGAGGACTCGCAATGCTTCGTCTGTGGTATTACACTGCAGAATGGATCTGGCACATGCAAGATCCCCGCCTGCACGGATGGCATTGGAACAAAGTACCTCCATACGTGCATCTGCACTGTGTGAATGGGTGTTCATGATCCCTGCCGCAACCTTGACAAATTTGCCGATATGAGAGATAAAAAGAATCCCTTTCACGCCCATATCTACTGCCATGTCGATCGTCTCACCTACATAGTTGCTGCATTTGATGTTTTTTTCGAAAGGAAGCTCCATGTGCTCCCTCAGATAATCGGCTCCGTAGTTTCCAGGTGTCACAAGCATGTACTGCTCACCCATTGCTGCATGCTGTGTCATTTCCACCCGGATACTGTCGATCAGAGCTTTCTCACTCATAGGCTCTACGATACCGGATGTTCCAAGAATCGATATTCCGCCCACGATTCCCAGACGGGGATTGAAGGTCTTTCTGGCTATCTTCTCCCCTTCCGGCACAGAGATCGTCACTTTGAGTCCGCCCTCATAGTGATACTGATCTGCAATTTCTTCGACTGCCTGTAAGATCATAGCTCTCGGCACCGGATTGATCGCAGCCTCTCCGATCTTCTGGGAAAGCCCGGGCTTCGTCACCCGTCCTACTCCGATACCTCCATCTATCACGATGCGGTCTTCCATATCTGACCGTATCAAAAATTTCTCAACTTTCGCATAAACCAGGATTCCATTTGTGGTATCCGGATCGTCTCCTGCATCCTTACGGACCGCGCAGCTTGCCGCGTTCTCACTTCGTTTCCTGTCCAGGATCTCCAGGTGAAGAAGGATTCCCTTCGGAGTCATCAGCTCCACTTCACTGATCTCATCCTCTCCAAGCAGAAGCCGTGCTGCTCCCCTGGCAGCCCCAGCCGCACAGGAACCAGTCGTATAACCAAAGCGTAATTTCTTCTGGTTTCTGATTACATAATAATCTTCCAGTCCGTTTTTCTGTACCATAAATCTCCTCCTTGTATCCGCTCACTAATTATATTATTTTGTATAAAAAAAGTCAACGAAATGCACCTGTTTTCGGGCAATGCCTATAAAAATTAAAACACCGAGAGTTTCCCGTTTCTCTCTGGAGAACATTTCCAATTTCTCCGGCCTAAGTGCCGAAGAAGTCCTTAAACTCAAAGAAGGTCAGGAATAGCCCTCTGCATCGAAAAAATGTACCATAAACAAATGCGATGCCCAAAAGTCAACATAACAGGCACTTCCGGCATCGGGAATGCTTCATAACATATAAATCGATGCCGGATGATTGTTAGAAGAGAAAATTGGCCGAAGCTTACGCAAAAAAGGCCGACCCACAAACCAGATCTTGCACAAAAAGACCGACCCGCAAACCGGGTCGGGGGTGGTTTTTTAT
>NZ_JBBMEI010000024.1:0-52614 GCF_040096655.1 Blautia intestinihominis
AATCCTCCTTAGCTCAGTCGGTAGAGCATGCGGCTGTTAACCGCAGTGTCGTTGGTTCGAGTCCAACAGGGGGAGTTAGCTTTTCGGACCTAGAGCCGATAGCAATAGAATTGGCTCCATGGTCAAGCGGTTAAGACACCGCCCTTTCACGGCGGTAACAGGGGTTCAAATCCCCTTGGAGTCACTTTCCTTTAAGGAAACAATTAAATATGGTGCCATAGCCAAGTGGTAAGGCAAAGGTCTGCAACACCACAAACTAAGGAGTCAAATAATATATCTATTCCTCCTTAGCTCAGTCGGTAGAGCATGCGGCTGTTAACCGCAGTGTCGTTGGTTCGAGTCCAACAGGGGGAGCTACAAACCCAATAATTGTGCAAAATAACTAAATATGGCGCAGTAGCCAAGTGGTAAGGCAATGGTCTGCAACACCAGTATTCACCGGTTCAAATCCGGTCTGCGCCTCTTAAAAAGCCCAGAAAATCAAGGTTTTCGAGGCTTTTTCTTTTTTCAAAATCCTATAATTCTGTCTAAAAAAATAAGGTGGCAAAATTATAGGAAAGAAAAAGTTCACAATTTTTTCTACAAGTCCTTTTTTCCATAATCCAATTCCCTTTTTTAAAAAATTAATTCTAAAATATAAGTTTTCATGCTTTAATATTTATAGATATGTCCGCCAAAAACCGTTAAAAACCTTATAAAATCAAGTAAAATCGTTTCGTAAGGTGGACGATAAGGTGGAAGAATTTTGCTTGTTACAGCCTGTGCCATCATACTGTAGACAACCATTACCTCTGTTAAGCGGAAGATTTATGCAATCATAGCATCAATTAAACTTACCTTACGTTCACTGTCTGTATGAACATAAGTACGCATGATCACCTCATAGTTATCGCCAATGATTTCAGCAGCTTCCTTTATTTCTCCCATATTGTGAGTCTGTCGGATCAGATTTGTTGCAAAAGTGTGCCGTAGTGCATGAAGATTATATTCTGGAATCTCAGCACGCTTACAAATTTTCTTTAGCGTATTGGCTAAATTTTGGATTGTAGGGCTGACACCATTTTGCGTAGATAATATCAAATCTGGAAAAACCCGATTTTTATCGTATAGCTCCATCATACATGATAGTGAAAATTCAGCTTCCTTGTTTAATGGAATAGTCCGTAAACTATTTGGGTATTTTGGAGGAGTCAAAATCATTTTAGTCTTTTTTTTGGAACCGGCCTCTCTGTTTTTAACCCTGCTAAGAGTATGTGTGATTTTAATGCCACGCCGTCCTAAAAAGGGCACGATAGAAGATTGACCTAATGCAAGCAATTCACCACCACGTAAACCTGTGTTTAAAAGGAATACAATGGCAGGACCATATCTATACAAATAGCGTTCATTTTTATTTGGACTGGGTTCCATTGCAATTTCTTTTATGATCTGCTCATGTTCTGGTGGGATGATTGAGATTTCCTTTGTTTCTACAGGAAGAACGGATTCTTCCGGCATTATCACCCGATTTAAAATATCAGAAAAGTTTTTTGGCAGTTCGCCGAGAGAAATTGCTGTTTTAATCATTGCAGACCAAAATAAGTAAATTTTCTTTAATGATGAATAACTCAGGATTTCCTTTTTGGCATTAATCGTTGCTGTAATATCATCAGCAGTCAGATTAGAAAATGTTTTGCTAAAAGCATCAGTATCTTTTAAATGATTTTCGTATGTTTTTTCTAATCGGTCCAGACTGGTTTGTTTGAATTTGCCAGCTTCAACCATGAGACTTTTGCGGAATAAGTATTTGTTCGCATAGTCCTGTACTTTGATGTTTGAAGTAATTGCGTCTTGTATTGCGACTTTTATCTTCCAGTCATCTAATAATGCTTTCGCTTCTCCTTTGGTAGGAGCATTAAACTCCTTGTCCGGTAGCCCTTTTTTTCTATATCGGGCAGTCCATCCTCCTCTCTTATTTGGAAATAGTGATCCATCCCCTTTGGATCTTCTTTTTTGTTGTGTACCTTTCGTTGTTCTCGCCATGAATAGTTCCCTTTCTTTAATGAGATATTCATGCCAAATCAGGTATAAGGTCTATTTTAATATAGCCAAGCCTGATTGACAATAACTTTCTAAAGGGCCTAAAAGAATATTTGCTTTCCTATGTTTTTCTTGAGAAACTCCTGAATAGAAGCTGGTGAAGTAAAATATTGCCGCCCAACTTTTGTAACTGGAAGAATTCCACTGTCAAGAAGTTCCCTGGTTTTTGTTTTTCCAATGCCGAGCATGGATGCTATCTCCTGAACGGAGTATGCTTTAAAGAGATTGTCTGTTTCACTCAATATAATCACCTCTATAAATTAGATTAATGAAAGAGTAGACATATCAGGAAACCGTTTCCTATGCCATGTTTCATGCACGTATGAGGTGTTACTATGTAATCATCAAGCTGCAGGCGTGCATTTATGCGACACTATCTGCAGCACCTATATACATTTCCTGATAAGGTATAAAATTATCAAGGTACAATAGCGTAAGACTTGGTTTTGTCTTAACAATTTCATTAAGTAATTAACTGAGATTTTTTCAGATTGAACAGATTATGTACTTTTTATTAAAAATTTTTCTATAAACTTGAAAAAGAGAGGTGGGATACGTGATATTTCAATATTTTAATTGGAGTCATATATGCAAAGCATAGTATTTAAGAACATACAATATATTGTGCATGAAGATTGACATATACTATATCATGTGCTACTATACTGCTATAGTTAATTTTATGCGTACCCATAGGGGGAGTTTTGGATTTGTATAAATCCGAAGACTCAAGGAGAGCAGTAAGGCTGCTTATTCCGCATAAGTTGTTTATGATTGTATAAAGTGTCACTATCTGTCCTTATGGGGCAATAGCGGCACTTTTGTTTTTTCGGTAATATTATCAGGGATATGAGAATGGATAGCGAAGGAATACTTCTCTTTTCATTCTTTTTTTATGCCCAAATGAAAGGCAGAATTGCCACAATCAGCTTTGGCTGTTTATGGATAAATAAATTTAAGAAAGGTGGTACACACATGAAAGAAACAAAGATTTATGCAGATGAGTTTTGCACTACATTTGCAAGCACAACGGAGATGCTGGAATTTCTGGCTGAGAGGGCAAAGCAGTCCAAGTGGATTCGAAAGCCTACCAGGATGCTAAAACTGGTTCCATTGGAAAAGGAGGCAGAAACCATTGAAGAAGCCTGTGAAAAAGAATTGGAAGGAATAGTAGAGGATACAGAAAAGAATACCCAGTTGGTATTAAAAGTGAACAAGGATTTTTATCCGGTTCGTGACTGTGCTATCCATACAATTCTGAAAAGAGCCGGCATTAATGGAACAGGATTAAAGAAACTGGAGAAAGCTACTTATGCAAAGATAGTAAACTACTGTCTTCAGGTAGCGAAAGGAGATGCCTTAATCAAGGTGGCAGATGGAAAAGTATCTGCAGTACATGGCGGTGATGATCACGATTACTGTGTACTGGATATGCAGACAATCTTCAATATGACAAGTGATTATCTGAAAGCACATTTTAAGGGAAGTACGTATCTGGAGGGATCTGGAAGTTTTGACCATTCCATCGTGTCTGCTATGTGGACTTTAGGAGGAAATCAGGAACTTTTGGATACTTATCACCAGGCTTTGGAGGATCATGGAATTGAGGATAAGAGCCTTGCTCCTGCACTGCGCCTGACTACTTCTGATGTAGCAGTAAGTGGTGTGAATCTGTATCCCATGATGCTCTCACAAACCAGTAATCGTGTCATTAGCCTGGGCAGTCCTATCAAACTGTCACATGATAGAGGGGCAACCTTACAGGATTTCCGGAATAATCTGGACAAAATATTTTCCCGTTATCAGGAAGCAGTTAAAGGAATTGTTGGTTTGATGGATATAGATATCCAAAACCCTGTAAACTGTCTGCATCTGATTATGAAGGAACTCAAAATCAATCAGAAAATCCGAAACGAAGTAGTAGAGCTTTTTGTGGGACAATATGGGGAAGAACCATGCACAGCTCATGATCTTTATTTTGCCATGCACGAAGCTGCATTCTTTGCTGCTTGTGAAGGATTTTCTGCACCACGGATTTTAAAATTGGAAGAAGATATTGCAAAAACACTGGCCTTTGACTGGAAAGGGTTTGATGTATATGGAACGATTAAATTATAAGGAGGAAATGAGATGAATACAGCATTAAATTATCAGCCGGAAGTTCTTGTAGATACAGCAGATTTGAGCCGGGAAGATTGGTTGGATTACCGGCGTCTTGGTATTGGCGGAAGCGATGCAGCGGCAATCATGGGTTTATCCCCATTTGCGACAATCAGGGATTTGTATTTCGATAAAATTGGTGTTACGCCAGTAATCGAAGAAGAGGAAGAAAACTGGGTAGCGAAAGAAGTGGGACACCGCCTGGAAGATTTGGTTGCCATGATTTTTGCCAAGAAGACTGGACTTGAAGTTTTCCCTGTACGAAAAATGTTCCGGCATCCGCTATATCCGTTTATGTTAGCGGATGTGGATTACTTTATCCGTTTTCCAGATGGCAGCATTGGGATTTTGGAATGTAAAACCTGTAATTACAATGCAAAAGACAAATGGGCAGATGATGGGATTCCTGAAAACTATGTTTTGCAGGTTCGTCATTATCTTGCAGTCATGAATATGAATAAGGCATATATTGCTTGCCTTTATGGAAACAATGAAAATGAATTTATTTATCGGTGTCTGGAACGGGATAGAATGGAGGAAGAAGAACTCATTGACCAGGAGAAATACTTCTGGGAAGAATATGTGGAGAAGAAAATAGAACCACCGTATTCCGGAAAGCCAGATCTCATTTTGGCTAGTATCCGGAAATATAATGGTTACGCAGACAAATCAATTCCTGAAATCAGCATATCTAGCTTGGAATCACGCAGTCTTGAAAAATATCTCAAATTATCTGAAGAAAAATCCCAATTGGAAAAAAGAAAAAAGGAGATTGAAGCGGAACAACGTGCATTGAGCGTACCGTTTGTCGAGCTTCTTGGACAAGGGTGTAAGGCAGTGATCGAGGATGGGAGTTTCCGTTACCAGATTACTTATAATCCTACGATACGCACCCAGATTGGAAAAGAAAATATGGAGAAACTGAAAAATCAGCATCCGGATATCTACGAAGAATACACAAGCACTACAGAAAGCAGGATTTTCCGGATTAAAAAGGAGGTTGCATAATGTTACAAGGAAAAAAGGCATATATCTGTTCTCCGCTGTCTGCCCCGAATCCAGAGGGAGTGCAGCATAATATGGAATTGGCAAAATACTATCTCATGCAAATGAAAAGGCTGTATCATTGCCGTACTTTTGCTTCACATGCTCATCTTCCGTTAATGTTGGATGACCGTATCCCAGAAGAGCGTGAGACTGCAATGCAGATTGGAGCTTTGATGCTGGATTTATGTGAAGTATTAATTATTTGTGGCTCCTGCATTAGCGAAGGAATGAGAAGAGAGATTCAGACAGCATTCGAGAAAGGAAAGGACGTTTATTGGTATGATTCCAAGATGAAACCAGGCGAATTGATGAAAGTAGAGAACTGGAGGAGTATAGACGATGAGGTGCAAATATATACGTAAGATTTTTCAAAATGAGGAAAACGGATATACGGTTGCATTATTTTCCACGCTGGATCATGAGGTTCCTCTTTCTGCCAGAGATAAATTTTGGGCAGACAAAAAAATCATTGCGTTTACTGCAAAAGGATATGACCTGCCTCTTACGGATGAAATCGAAATAGAAATGGAAGGCGAGTGGGAGACAAATTCCCATGGAACACAATACAAGGTAGAAACTTTTTTGGAAGTTGTACCTAGAACAAGGGAAGGTATCTTAGGATACCTTTCTTGTGGTTCTTTAAAAGGAATTGGTCCCAAAACGGCAGAACGGATTGTCAATCGTTTTGGTCTGGATACCTTGGAGGTAATGGAAAAGTATCCACAGGAATTATTAAAGATTCAGGGGATATCTCAGAAAAAACTGGACCGTATTGTGGATTCTTTTGGAAAAAACAAAGTATTCCGGGAATTGATGACTTTTTTATCACCGTTTCATGTTACGCCTAAAAAAGCAAATATGATTCTTCAGAAGTTTCGGGATCAATCCGTAGAAATCATTCGGAAGCAGCCTTATATACTCTGCTCAGTCAAAGGGTTTGGTTTTCTCACTGTGGATGCCATTGCAAGGCAGTGCTGTGCTGCAACAAATGATCCTATGCGTATTTCCGGATGCGTCAGCTATGTGTTGCGGGAAGCCATGAAGCAGAACGGACATTTATATCTGGAGCAGGAAATTTTGGTAAAAGATGCATTGAAGGTTCTGAATAAAGAACTGAATCTTCAGCCGGTGACGGAAACAGAGATTTTAAAAGTGTTATATCGTCTGGTCATGCAGGACAGTATCGTGGTAGAAGAGAATAGGGTTTACATTACCAAACAGCATCAGGAAGAAGAGGATACAGCCTCTATGATTGCAAGAAAATTGCACGAGCAAATTCCAGTTCTTACGATTGAAAAGGAACTGGAGGAAGCACAGGAGGATTTAAACATAACATTATCCGAACGGCAGAAAGAAGCAGTGCGTATGGTTTTTGCAAACCCGATCTGCATTATTACTGGAGGACCTGGAACCGGCAAAACAACGGTTTTGAAGGTCATTTTGTATATCTATCAGAAAAAATGCGGGAATGAAGTCAAACTGATGGCACCGACTGGACGTGCTGCAAGGAGAATGGCAGAGAGTACTGGAAATGGAGATGCAACTACTATGCACATGGCACTGGGACTTTTTGGTGACGGTGATTATGAAGCACTTACGGATAAACTATCCGCAGATTTTATTAATGCGGATGAGGTATCTATGGTAGATATGCACCTTGCCTATGAATTTTTTTACAAGGTAAAGGCAGGAGCCAGGGTGCTTTTGGTCGGGGATGTCCATCAGCTTCCTTCAGTAGGAGCTGGGGATGTGTTCCGGCAGCTTATCTTGTGCGGGAAAATACCGGTTACTGTTTTAAATCTGGTATATCGCCAGGGGAAGGACAGCAACATCCCCATAAATGCTCAACTTATCAATGAAGGAAAGACAAACCTGCAATGGGGGGATGATTTCCAGATGGTTGAATGTTCAGGAGCAGATGCGGCGGCACAAATTGTTAAAAATATCTATCTCAAGGAAATTCAGATGTATGGTATGGAGCAAGTACAGATACTCTCTCCATATAAAGTGAGAAGTGCAGCCGGTGTCTTGGAACTGAACCGCAGTCTGCAGGACGAGGTAAATCCCCCTGTATCCGGAAAAAGGGAGCTTCATCTTGGCGGTGAGATATTTCGGGAAGGTGACAGAATCCTTCAAAACAAGAATACAGAGTTTGCCAGTAACGGAGATTTGGGTACATTGGTACAGATTGCTGAAGATGAGGACAATAACCCTTTGGTTCAAATCGTATTTACAGATGGCCGCAGGGTGAAGTATGAGGCAGAGCAGGTGGAAATGATTGAACATGCAAACGCCATAACCATACACAAAAGCCAAGGAAGCGAGTGCCAGGTGGTCATCATTCCGTGGTTAAAAGCTTTTTATCCCATGCTGAAGCGGAACATCTTTTATACGGGAATCACCAGGGCAAAACAGCGTGTTTATATTGTTGGGGAATGGAAAGCCGTTTGTCAGGCAATCCACACAGATGATACGGGAACCAGAAAGACGATGCTGGCAGTAAAAATACAACAGTATTGTGAACGGTATCAGAGACAGGAAAACAGACGGATCCCTGCAACAATTTGCAACCGGGCTGTGTAAAAAAATAGCAAAATAGTTCAATGTTGAGAATTGGCAGGTTATTACTTTATGAAGGGATGTCCTGCCGGTTCCAAAGAAAGGAGCAGGCAATGAGCGAATTATTATATAACAAGTCAAAAGCAGTAGAAGAACTGAATAAAGTGGAAGGATTTTATCCTCTGGAACTTGCCAGAGTTATTTCTAATGAAGGGCAGGAGGAACAACGGTACCTGGATGTGAAATATCGGAAGCTGTGGTTCCGTCTGGTAAATCCTACAGGCAAGATTATCAGCCGGATTGTTCACTTTACGGAAAATATGGCAGTCGTAGAAGCCAGAATTTATTTGGATAAGTGTGATCAGGAAGATAATTATATTGCCAATTCCTTTTCACAGAAGTTTCGTACAGCAGATACACAGTTTGGGGATAAATTTCTTGAAATGGCAGAAACAGCGGCAATTGGGCGAGCTTTGGCAGATGCGGGGTATGGTCTGCAATTTGCTGATGTAGGGGAAGGAAATGATCCAATGCAGGTAGATGCAGGAATTCCTGTAAATCAGGGAACACAGATGCAGACTGCGATGCCAGCACAAACCCCTGCACCAGGAATGCAGCAGACTCCCAATCAGTCAGCAGGAACCATGCCATCATTTCCGCCTCAAGTAACTCCGGGGCAGCAGATGATGGAACAGTTTTATCAAGAAGCACAAGCCAATGGAAATACGATTGGCGGGGTAACGGGTACAGGACAGATGACAAATCCGGTAATGAGTCCGGCAACTGGATCTGTACCAGTTATGCAGCAGATGCCTTCTAAGCCGCAATCTCTGGATCCCAATATGCCAGTGGAAGAACTGGTGAAATGGATGAGTTATGAGCAGGCAATACAAGTAGCCGTAACAGGACAGGGAAAATTTAGTGGAAAAACCATGGGACAGGTTGCAATAGAAAGTCCTTCCAGCTTGCAATGGTTCGCAGAACAGTATCATGGACAGAACCATTTCATACCGGCGGCAGCCAGAGTAATTCTTGCAAAGGCATAGCAAATAGCCGGCTTAACATTCTTTCCACAGCCAATAAAGGCTGTGGAAGAAAGGAGGAACCATAGAGTGTATGATATGTCAGGCTTTAGCTACGATATCACAGATGTCGTGCATTTACTGCAGCTTAGAGTACGGCATAAAAATTCTTCGTCAATGGATGTGAATTGTCCATTTTGTGGAGAAACAAAAGGGAAAATGAATGTTAATCTTCAGAAAAATGTGTTCCGGTGTAATCGGTGTGATGCTTCCGGCGGAATGCTGGAATTATACGGAAGACTGCATGCTGTTTCCAGTGCAGAGGCAAACCGACAGATCCGGGAAGCTCTGGGAAAGGGGGAATACCGTACGGATTATCAGGTGGTTCATAAAGAAGAGCCTGTAGAAATTTTTAATGCCGAGTTGGCGGATGCAGATGTCATTGACCGAACATATCAAGAAATGTTGTCGTTATTGACCTTAAATGATAAACATCAGGAAGATCTTAAAAAAAGAGGGCTGACGAAAGAACAGATCAAGATACAGAGGTATCGTAGTGTACCGTTGTTTGGAATTAAAAATATGGTACAAAAACTGTTGGAATCCGGACAGACGGTAAAAGGTGTGCCGGGATTTTATGAAGATCACGATGGGAAATGGACAATTAATTTTACTTCTAAAAATTCTGGGATTTTGATACCTATTCGATCCATGGAAGGAAAAATACAAGGATTTCAGATACGGTTGGATCAGGTAATGGAGGGACGGAAGTATATCTGGCTTTCCAGTGTGAAATTCCAAAATGGAGTATCATCAGGGAGTCCGGTACATGTCATAGGAAGTCTGGACGCAGAACAGATTTATTTAACAGAAGGTGCATTAAAAGGTACGATAGCCCACTATTTATCTGGAGATACGTTCATTTGCGTTGCTGGTGTGAATCAGTACAGAAATTTAAAGCCAGTTTTGGAAACGCTGAAAAGCAGGCATCTGCAGCACCTATATGAAGCTTATGATATGGATAAAAAAATGAAGGTATATTGTGATGGGGATTCTGAGAAATGTGATGCCTGTCAACGTAAACCAGCCACTTTTTATTGTCCGCATAAGATGCAGAAACGGCAGATTCTACAGAACGCTTGTAGAAAGGTGTATGAAATCTGTAGTGGATTGTCTATTTCCATGAGCCGTATGGTTTGGGACATGGATTCTTATGGTGAGTGGAATGGGCAGATCAAAGGAATTGATGATTATTACTATGTATTGAAAAATACGGGGTGAATATGGACCGGGCAAGTTGTCCGGTCTTATGGAAGAGGAGGATTCGATGAAACGAAAGAAAATTTACGGCATATTTATGCTTGTAGCCATTGCTGTTTTTTTATTTGCAGGAGGAAGGATACTGCAAATTTATTTGAATTATCAGGAAAGTCAAAAAGTCTATGAGCAGATGGAAGAGTTTACGCAAAAGATAGAGGATCAAGACCTGTCACCAGAAGCGGTTCCCGGGGAAACACCAGAGGAGGTCGCAGAGCAGGGATTCCTACAGGTGGATTTTAACAAGCTGGAAGAAATCAATCCAGATGTCATTGCATGGATTGAGATTCCTGGCTTGGAAATTAGTTATCCGGTAGTCCAGGGGAGGGATAATGACTATTATCTGCATCACCTGATTACAGGAGAAAATCATAAAAGTGGCAGTATTTTTATGGACTTTCACAACCAGGAGGATTTATCAGACAGAAATTCCATTATTTATGGGCATAATATGAAGGATGGGAGCATGTTTGGAACCCTGGATCAGTATCAGTCACAGGCACTTTATCGAAACTATCCCTGTTTTTATATGTATGTGCCAGGATATATTTATGAGTATCAGATTTTTTCCTGTTATGCAGCACCGACGGATCATCCAGCATATACTTATGATTTTCCTACTTCTGAGGACTATGAAGTTTTTCTGGAAACACTACAAAGAAGTGCTGAGTATAACACAGGGACGACAGTTACCAGGGAGGATCAGGTGGTGACCTTATCAACTTGTGTAAATACCCGAAAGGATTATCGCTATTTAGTACATGGAAAACTGAAACAGAAAATAAAAATGGAGGAATAACAGATGTTAGATTTTGAATATGCGAAGGCATTGGCAGAGGTTGTGCTGGATACAACTTGCAGCAAAAAAGAAAGAGAAGTACGGCTGGAGTGTTTAACCCAAATATTTGGCAGAGCAAATGCTTATTTAAAGAAAGGCTTCTTACCCGATGTGGTAGAGGCTTTTTTTGTGCGAAAAATGGAAGGTTTGCCACTGGTATCGACAAAGCAGGATATGCAGGATTTTTTGAAAGTCAGTACACCCCATTATTTTGGCGGGAAATTTACAGTTAGTAATATTCCGTATTATTCAGAGGAAGAAGAACTGCTACTTTGGTCAGAAACATCGCTTCGTGGTCCATTGATTACAGCCGGATATGAACGTTATATGGAACTGTTTAAAAAGATTTTGCCTCAAAAGGCAGAACAGATTAATTTTTAAAAAGAGAAATAATTCAAATGAGGACTGGAAATGTATAGTAGGTAAAGATGAATGTTAAAAATCATTGTATAGGAAGAAAGCATCTGTCTGTGGCAAAATTCCGCAGACAGAATTTTTTTGAAAAAAAGTTGCTTTGTACGGAAGTTCTGCGTACAAGAGAAGTATAAAGAAAAAAAGGAGAGATGATTTTATGATAAAAAAAGTTCGGATTGCGGTAGACCATGGTAATAGAAATATGAAAACCTGTTCCCAGGTATTTACGACAGGGCTTACCATTCAGGATAAAAAGCCTGCCAGAGGGGAAAAGTTCCTGTTCTATGAGGGAAAGTATTATGTGCTGAGTGAAAATAGGATTCCTTATCAAAGAGATAAAACGCAGGATGATCGGTTTTTTATCCTTACTCTATTTGCAATCGTAAAAGAGCTGGAGGAAAACCCTCTAATTCAGCCGGAGGATGTCATTCAGGTGGATCTTCCGATTGGGCTGCCACCCAAGCATTATGCAGAACTTTGTGAACGGTATGAATCATATTTTAAAAGGCAAGGGAAAATCCATGATATCAATTACTGTGGTAGTACATATCATATCACCATTGGAGAGGTAATGGCATTTCCACAGGACTATGCGGCTATGATGACTATGATTGAAAAGCTGCAGCAGATTCCCAAAGTAGTAGGAATTGATATAGGAGGATTTACTACAGACTATCTTCTGATGCGGAAAGGTAATCCGGATATGGAAGCCTGTGATTCCATGGAAAAAGGCGTGATTACCATGTATAACAAGATTATTTCCGGGATTAACAGTGAATATGATATTTTGTTAGAGGAAAGTGATATTGATAGTATCCTTCAGGGAAACACAGAGTTTTATGAAGAGGCTGTAGTCCGTATGACAGAAAGTATGGTGCAGGATTTTGTAAAGGATCTGCTAAACAGTATTCGAGAAAGAGGCATAGATACCAAAGCAGCATATACGGTATTTATTGGAGGCGGGGCAAAGCTATTGAGCCATTTCTTGGAACAATCAGACCGTCTAGGGAAATATACCTTTATTGAGGATATTTCTGCCAATGCCAAAGGATATGACAGACTGTTTCAGATTATGTAGAGGAGTGTGATAAATGTGGAGAAAAAGAATCCCTATAAATTCACACTTGGATTTGATAAAACAAAGCCGACACATGTACGTGCGGCAGAGATTTTAAATTCCGTAAGGGATAAAGCCGACTTAATTGCATCAGCAGTGGTTGCTCATATAGATGGCGGCAGTACAGAAAAAGGGGCTGTATTGAACCAAGAAGCTTTGCAGATTATGATGTTGGAATTGGTAAAGCAAGAAGTGGAAAAAGCAATGCAGAACTATTCTTCAAAACAGGAGAATGTTCAAGTGGAAGAAGAAATAGAGAAACAGAAGGTATCTGAATTTGTCCTTGCACCTGAAGTTGCCAAAAGCGTTAGAGATGCAATGAGTGCATTTAGAAATAGATAGAAAAGAAAAAAGAAGCATCGGATTTTGAGTGCTTCTTTTTTGTTGCACATTTATGCCAATTCACAGGAACCCCACAGATTTCGCACAGGTTTCTCACAGATTTCATCCGTATAATCAAAAGTCAGATATTGTCAGAAAAAGGCTTAATTGAGTGGATCCTTTTCTTTCAATGCAGAAAGAAGCCCACGCAAGGTGCGTAGGGCAATTTGCCGCTCGTCTTCAGAGCAGTTTTGCAGTTCTTTCATAATCTGATAAGTAGTAGTGTCCGGTTCCTTTCGTTCATCCTGAACAGCTGCATCAATTGAAATATTCAGAAATTGAGCGATTGGGATTAAAGTTGCAAGTTCCGGATTGCCATTACAGGTTTCAATATCAGAAATGGTCCGGGTGGACACACCGGCTTGTTCTGCAAGTCTTGATTGTGACAGACCACGCCTTTCTCTTTCACTTCTTACCATATAGCCTAATTTTTTCTTGACGGTATCCATCAGCATCCGCATCACCTCACTTATTGTTTTATTTTATCGTAGATTGATAGTAAGAGAAACGCATTATAGTGCATGAAGATACGCAATATAATGTGAATTGCGGGGCAGGAGAACCTACAAGGGAGGAGCATCTATGTTGCAAGGAAAGACAAGGCACTTGTGTAATGATTCGTCAAAAAAATCTTGCTTTTGCAGGGGTGCCAAAAGGGTTATTTATATGCAGTATATGCGTTAATATATGAAGTCACCGTGCAGGATGATGCATGGGATAAGAAAGATGTCGAGCCAGAAGAAATGTGGTTCGGCGTTTTCTTTTACCAAAATAAAAATATCCTTCACAGATGCAGATCTCCACCTCTGAAATTTGGAAACTTATTGATTTCAAATTTCGGAGGTAGAAAATGAAAGAAGAACAAAAATATAATGGATCTAAAACAAGAAATTATTTCACTGCTTACTTGCTGGCATCTATAAGGGGAAAAAGACTTCGGTATCTGGAAAAGCAGCAGAAAATATTATTTGCAGAGGAAAATCTGGAAGATAAAGAATATACAGATGCGGATATTTCTCCAGAGGAAAGGCTGGAATTGGAACAGAAAGAACAACTGCTTATGGAAGAAGCACAGGGGATATATCCAGAGTGGAACGAAATGACGGATATAAGCCTTATAGAAGCCATGTTTTCTTTGCAGGAAGAAGAACGGAAGCTTATTTATCAGCATGTCTTTGAGGAGCGTACTTTTAAGGAGATGAGCATCTTAAATCAGATGACGGAAGAACGCTGTAAAGGTGCGTATTATTGGGCTATCCGCAAAATACGAAAGAGAATGGGAGGAAAGAAATCATGAATTTTAAAGAATTGTTATATCGGGCAAGACAAGGGGATGAAGATGCTATTCTGGAAATATTTGAAATGTACCGACCACTCTTGATTAAAAATGCCTTGGTAGATGGAATCTTTGATGAAGATCTGTACCAGGAATTGACAGCAGAATTGTTGAAGTGCATACGGTATTTTAGGGATGTAGAATAGAATTATAGGAGGTGTAGCGGTATAATCCATACACCTCCCTAGAGCATATTCTGCCATTTTTAGTAAATGGATTACATAATTATAATTGCCAATTAGGCAATAAAAAACGCAATTGAAACAAGAATACTAGACGGGATAAACTAAAATCCCCTAATATAGTAAAAAATAGTAGGAGGAAATTTCGATGGAGATGAACCAAAAAGAATGTGGAATAGTGTGCAAAGAAAATGGTACGGAGCAAATAGAAAAAGTAACAGAGGAAGAATGGAAATTATTAAAACAATATAGAAATTTGTGTGAAGAAAATAAATTAACCATCAACATTTTGATCCAGCGATTATTAGCACACGAGAAAGGCAGGGAATAAGTTGATTAAAGTGGCATTATGTGATGATATTATTGACTATAATAAAAAAATGGAGAGTTATATCGAAAAATATGGAAATGAAAATCATGTAGAAGTCAAAATTACTTCGTATGGAAGTGGCAGTCAGTTATTATTGAATTATCAGAAACGAAAGTTTGATGTTATATTTTTGGATGTGTCTATGCCTGAAATGGATGGATTTGAAACAGCAGAGGAGATTCGGAAGAGTGATACTGATGTTTCAATCGTTTTTTGTACTTCTTATTATACAATCACTAATGCAGGGAAAGGCTTTGAAGTTGCGGCAGAAGATTTTTTATCAAAACCTTTACTGTATAGAAAAGTTGAGAATATCTTAAACAAAATATATAAAAAGAAATTGTTGAATGCAGAGGAAAAATTATTTTTGAAATGTCACGATGGATTGATTACGCTGCAACTTTCCGATATAATCTATATACAAACAGAAAACAAGCTGTTGATCTTACATACAATTCATGGAGATGTGCAAAGTAGCCAAAGAATGAGTGAACTGGAGAAGCGTTTAAGCAAAAAGCAATTTTTTCGCTGTCATAATAGTTATATGGTCAATTTTGATTATGTTGAAGGGGTTAAGAAAGATAGTGTGTTAATCAAAGATAAAGTTCAGAAGTTAAAGACTATTCCAATAAGTAAATATAAGAAAGAAGAGTTCATGAGAGCATTAGCTAGATATGTGGGAAAATGGGAAAACTGAAAATCTATGTCAAAAATATGTTGATTTATACAAAGAATATTGTTGTATGGAAAAAAATGGATTATAGTCCTCATATACTATAGGTAATTGCGAAACAAGTTCGCAATCCTGACTAAAAAGCGGTAAGAATCCTGCAACGCAGGATTCTTAAGATGAAAAATAGGTACTTCTAAATTTGAACATGACTAAAAGACTTCCCAGATAAACTGCGAAGAAAAGATTGTATGCATATTAATAATCAGGCAATCAAAGGCTTCAAACTCCGGATGTATTGGTATTGATGAATCTTATCAGCGACAAGCACAGTAACAAGCTGGGTAATTCCTGCAAGCAGTAAATCAGCATGAAGTGTTTTCTCATTCTGTGTTTTACGATCTGCAATGCAGAAACTATCTTTGAAATGGTTGATTGATTTTTCAACATTTACACGGATCTTGTAAGTATCCTCCCATTCCTGTGAGCCGCGTTCTACACCAGGATAGGCACGAAGGTTCTTTTCAGGATAAATGTAGATCATTCGTCCGCAGGAAGAAGATGTACATGGATTGTCACAATGACATACGCGATGTTTTGACTTGTCGGCAGGATTGTATTCCCATTTCATTTTTGGACATACAAACTTCATGGTAGGAAGTTTGCTCCGCAAATGGGATCTGCTTCCTTCACGCCGCATCGGAAGTGATGGATCGTGAGGACAGCAGGGAATACCGTTTTCATTGACAGTATAGTCGGTTCTTTCCACAGAAAGCTTTGTTTTTAAAGGGATAAAAGCTTTTTGAAAGCCAATTTCTTCAAAGAGGGATTTGTAAATGTTAATGGCATCAAACGCAGCATCTCCAAGAAACGTCTTTGAATTTATTAAAGGATGTTTCTGGAAAAAGTCAATTAAAACTGGAAGAAGTGCTTTCGAATCGGCAAGGGATTTATCCTCATCCGGTGAATCTGATTTCTTCCCTACAACGATATCAGGATGGTTTTTTAGAAAGTCCTTGTTGTAGAAAGTGATGTCACGAACAATACCAAGCCCGTTCGTAATAATGCCAAATTTATAGGCGTAACAGAAATGTCCATTGATGTACATCTGCTGGATTGCCTGATTGGAAGCCGCATGAGTTGGCATAGAGCCATAAGCAGCTTTATAAGGATCATAGGAATCATCAAGGTTATGGGACTTTTTGAAAGCCTTTAGCTGCTTGATAATACGGTTGGCATATTTTGGGTTATTTTCTGTAACCCATGCTTCAATGCCAGAGGTATCAAAGATTGTCATGGAAGCAAGGGCAGGATCAAGACTTTGGCAGATCGGTTCGGTCAGATCAACAAGATGATCGAACATAGATTGTAAGTCCGATAAAAAATCCTGTTTGAAACGTGTAAATTTGGAACCATCCGGAACAACATCAAAACCGCAGAAATCACGCAGTTCCTGGGAAAATTTCAAAAATACGATCAGGAGTGTGTCCGTCGGGATTGAGAAAATACGCTGGATAAGAAGTGCCTTAAGCATTGGATAAAGCTGATGTTTGCGAGGTCTTCCGGTACTGGCGTAAAAATGAGAAATAAAAGAAACAGGAACAATTTCATCAAGGTTAATGGCTTCATCAAGAAGCGAAAGGAACTGATATTTGTCGTTGTCGAATTTATTTTGACAATCTTCAAAAATTTCTGCCAAAGTGAGCTGTTTATATGTTATCATGTAAGTATATCTCCTTTAGGTGGATTGGTTAATTAGTTTCTAGGCAATTCTATTTTACCATAAACCTTGAGGAGATATTTTATTTTAACAACAAAAAAATGCCGTATTTATGCGGCTTTTGGCGTTTCGCAAACGCCTATCATATACTAAACAGAAAGGAGAAAAAACATGGTTAATACTGAAACAACAGAAGAGTTCGTAAAAGAACTGGATTTAACAGAGGAAGAAATAGAAAGTTATACCGGATGTTCTGAAAGAACGCAGAGATGTTTAACTGATTGCCCATGGCCATTTCCAGGGGCATACATTAATGAAGCTAGTTAAAACAAAGAACCGTGTAGCCTATCGGATATGATAGTCTGTGCGGTTTCTTTTTTGGAGGAAAGTATATGTATACAATTACTTTAGAAGTAAACCAAATATGTAATTTACGTTGTACATATTGTTATCTTGGAAGAAAGACAAACCAAAAGATGTCCGAACAGATAGCATACAAAGGATTGGAAATTGCATTTTTAAATGCGGAAAATCATAGAGATCGAAGATTATGGGTGGATTTTGTAGGTGGAGAGGCACTCTTAAGTCTTTCATTTTTAAAGCATTTGGTGGATTATATAGAGGGGCAGGCATTAAAAAGAAATATTTTAGTGACATATTCTATCACGACAAATGGAACTATTTTAAATGATGAGATTTTAGCATGGCTGATTAAATATAGAATTCATTTAAAAGTAAGTATTGATGGAGATGAGGAAACCCATAATAAAAACAGAAAGAGGATTGATGGTGTTGGAAGTTATTCTAATATTATTGAAAACTGTATGTATTTCAAAGAATACGAGAAGAGAACCAAGCAATATATTCAGGCAGCACATGTTGTTACACAGAATAATTATGGGGAAACATTTGAATCTGTTTGCCATTTAGTTGAAAATCTAAATTTTAGCATAGTGGATTCTTCTATTGATGTTATGAATAGATGGACAACCGATCAGTTGGATGGTTTGGCTGATGAATGGGAAAAAGTATTACGTTACTATTTAAAAAGGAAAAAAGCAGGAAAAGCATTTCTTTGGGGACCAATTTTAGATTTGAAGAAATACGGAGAAAATAATGGAGAATCAGGATTTTGTGGTGTAGGTCTTATTCAAATATATATAAAGGTGGATGGGAGAATCTTTGGTTGTGCGGCAAATTTAGAAGATAGTGGGTGCATTGGAGATGTTGAAAATGGATTGTCTAAGGAATGTATCAAAAGATTGAGGAAAATAGGAAAAGAAGGTAATATGTGTTCAAAATGCAGCTTTGCTGTGAAGTGCCAAAGCAAAAATTGCATCATGAACAGTTTGGCATATAGTGGAACAGTAGGTGAACATAATCCTGATATGTGTTATTTTGAAAGGAAAAAGAGGAATCTATGGGAGATATATGCTCCTCAATTATAATTTTTTGAAAATAAAACTTGAAATATGGGTAAAAATACGCTATTTTTATTATAAATACCAACTTATGAAGTGACTGGTAGTAAGTGTTTTATTATATTGATGTGGTGGTGAAAATGAATATAATTAGGCGAAAGAGAAAGGAATTGGGGATTTCTCAAAAAGAATTAAGCGAAAAGTTAGGTACGAGTCAACAGACAATCAGCAGGATTGAAAAGGCAGATATTGAAAATATTCCCTGTAGCTTATTGGTGAAACTGGCAAATATATTTGACATACCAATAGATGTTTTGGTATATGGAGATAATAGTGATTTGTGTAAAAGTCAAATTGAAGAATTATGGGATGTTTTTCAAAAGTTAGATGAGATAAATAAAGCTACGTTATTGTTGATGGGAAGAAGGCTAAATGAAGCACAGATGGAAAATATGCTGAAGAAGCAGATAGGTGATATGAGTGATAAAAATAGCGATATGTGATGATGAAAAATATTTTGTAGATACAGTTGAAAAAATGCTAAAAATTTATGCAGAGAAAAATGGTAAGGACTTTTGTATAAAAAAATATACAAAGCCGTTGCAGTTAATGGAATCTTTAAAAGAAGAATTCCAAATTTTCTTTTTGGATATAGAGATGCCTGCGATGGATGGCATGGAGTTGGTGGATATTATCCGCAGACATGATGAAAAATCAATTATTCTTTATGTATCATCTCATAATGAATTTTTAGGGGTTGGATATAAGTATGATGTCCAAAATTTTATTACAAAACCAATTACACAAGTACAGATTAATTGTGAAATGAATAGAGCATTAAGAAAACTAGAGTCATATGAGCAAAAATACATAGCAGTAAAGAATGAGAAAGGATACTTTAAACTATTTCTTTCCGATATAGAATACATTGAAACCGTGAAACGAAAGGTTTTATTTCATCTACGAAATGGAAATCAGGAAGATGGATATTTTAAAATGAGAGATTTAGAAGAACGCTTGGAAAAATACTATTTTGTACGTTGTCATAATGGTATTATTGTAAATGTCGATTGTATTGAATCATTACATGATCTTACCACTACACTTTATTCCGGAGCTAAAATTTATATTACACGGTCTAGAAAACAAAACCTAATGAAAAAAATGGCAGAACGGGGAGGAAGTGTATAGTGTGTATGCACAGAGTATTATAAAGAATATTTTTTCAATAATTAATATTTTTCTGATTACATATTTGTTAATTGATAGAAAAAACAATCAAGGGTACCGAAAGAAAAATTGGTATTCCTATATTTTGTGCATTGGAAGTATTTTTCTGGTGCGGGTAATGGAAAATGGGGTATCCATACATATTGTTTATAATTATATTACTATTGTGATCATTGCCATGTTTATAGGACATTTTTTATTTCAGCGGAATATGAAGTATTGTATCTTGATAGGCAGTATTTTCTTATCTATTTCGTTATTAGGGCAATTGCTAAGCTGTATTTTCCTATATCCACATAGTGGAAATAGAGTATTAGCTGAATTACCAGGAATATACCAAGTAGTGATGATGGTAATTGCAGAAGGTGTTATTATTGCTGGAAGTTTAGCATTAAAGAAAATTATAGAAAGAATTCCACCGCTTTTATCAAGCATTAATGTGATGACAATTTTCATACCGCTATTTCTTAATATTATAGTTATGGCAGTATGTACCGATAACCTATATAATGATAAAAAGGTAATTATTGGAAATATATGGTCAGTTATTACAATATCAATACTTCCTATCGTTATGTTTTTAGGAACTGTCTGTAACATAGTGATTTTGGAGAACTACTTAAATGTAAAAAAAATTGAGAATGAAAAGAAACTTCAAATAACTGAGATGAGCTTGCAGTATGATTATTATATGAAGCAAGTGAAAGATGTGGAGAACATCCGGAGGCTTTCTCATGATATAAAAAACCATTTGGAAGCCTTGAAAGAAAATGTAGAACCAGAGCAAAAAATAGAGTACATTAATGGTATTGAGCGTAAGCTAAATAAGTATCAAAGCTACTATAAATCAGGGAATACATTTATTGATAATCTGCTTCATACGAAACGATTAGAGGCCATCGAAAAGGGAATTGAATTTAAGGTGTTTGCCGACTTTACAGAGTTTCGACAGGTAAGGAACGAGGATTTATGCGTTATAATTTCTAATACAATAGATAATGCATTAAGAGAATGCCGGTTAATGAAAGAAGAAAATCCTACGGTAGAGTGTTTGGTACAACTAAAGGCTAAAAAAGTAAAAGGGTTCTTGTCAATTTTATGTGAAAATAGCCTAAGAGAATCACAAGTACGTTATTTGCGAGACAATACAACAATGGAAACATCAAAAGATGATAAGAAAAATCATGGTTTTGGTGTTAAAAATATTAAAAGTGTCGTGAAGGATTACGGGGGAGAAGTATCATTTAATGTTTTAGATGATATGTTTTCTGTCTCTGTGATTATTCCGATAGAAATATAGTGGAAAAGATGGTGCTTATGGAAAATAAGTGCCATTTTTTTGGTCCAGGCAGGGCATAAAAAATGCAAACTAAACAAATTATATGTTTTTTCTTGAAGCAGGATGTAAAATAAAGAAAAAAGAAGAGGAGGCATGGGTATGCGAAAAAAAATGAAACTATTTATTGCCATGGTATCAGTGGGGGCTTTATTGGGAACGATGCCAGTTATGGCAGCGGAACAACCAGAACTTCCAACGAAAGTGCAGGATATTGCGAATGGTTCTGATGAACTTTACGGGGAAGGAGTTCCGATTGAGCATGGCACAAATCCAGATGAAAGATTTTCGTCTGGTGGGGTAGATCATACACATCAGTATATTGTTGCAAACGCACTTAAAATTCTGAGCAATGATAAAGGAAATAGTGCATTCAATGGTGAGCTGAACTCATCTATTCTTATGGAGGCAACCGACTGGCCGGATAAACTTGGAAATGAAACAGATGCAGGAACTTTTGCAGGACACTTTTATGATCCTGATACTGGAAAAAACTGGCTTGGTCAAAAATCTCCGACAGCTAGGACAAGAGCAGAGTCATATTTTCAGGCAGCAGTAAATGCGTATCGTGCAGGAGATGTACAATTGGCTATGTCAAACTTAGGAAAAGGCACCCATTATGTATCAGACTTAAATGAACCGCATCATGCATCGAACTTGACAGCAGTAAACAGCAATCATTCCGCTTTTGAAAAATATGTTGATAAAAACCGTAAATCTTACACAATAGCAGGAAATTCGTTTGGCTCATCCGTATATACAACCGCATTAAATACATCAACAGGAGATTTGATGTATTCCGCAGCAAAACATGCGAAAGGGCTTGCGGCGGATGCTCAAAAGGAAAGTTCCTATGATAGTGCAGGCAGACAATCTGTGCAGCATGCTATACAGACGGTAACTCAATATATGTATAAATTTGGAAAAGAAGTTGGAATCTATTAATAAGAGTTTTTCAGGTCTTGGTATTAAGAATATCGAGGCCTGTTTTTTATGCCATTTAGACACTAAAATACGCAAAATAATCAAAATATATGGCGAGATAGGAGAATTTGATTAAAATTGTTTTTAGTATATTCAAGAAAGGAGTAGACAGATATGTATAATTTCACATTATATATGACAACAGATTGTAATTTTAAATGTCAGTATTGTTATGAAGACTACCATAACCATTATCAGTTGAATGAAAAAACACTTGTGGACTCTTTGGAGTTTATGATGAATTATGGGGATAGAGGGAAAGTCTTGATTGATTTTTTGGGCGGTGAGCCTTTGCTGAAGAAAGATTTAATTTACAAGGCAGTAGCCTATATCAAAGATAATTATCCGGAAAGGGAAGTAAAGTATTATATTACTACCAACTGTTCCATGATGGATGATCGGTTCATTGCATTTATGAAAGAAAATCATTTTACAGTACGCCTTAGTTTTGATGGGAATAAGGAAACCCATGATTTGAACAGAGTTGCGAAAGATGGAGTTTCTTGCTATGAAAAAATTTTTGAGAATATCATGAAGGTAAAGGATAGTGGATTGAATTTTTCTGTAAGAATGACGGTCACAGAAAATACCATTCCGTATATGTTCGAAAATATCTGTTACCTGCATGAGCATGGATTGGATAACATCTGTATGATTATGGATGTATATTTAAAAATATGTGATGAGCTGAAGACAGAATTTGAAAAGCAGGTGGGACAAATTTTGCGGTACTATTTGGCTGAGGCAGCAGCGGGCAGAGTTTTTACTATAGATCAATTTGATGGAAAAATGTTTAATATGTTGTGTGATTTTGGGAACTGCTTTGGCATGTGCGATGCCGGAATTGGAAATTTCAAGATCTTTCCGAATGGTCAGATATATCCATGTGGATTTCTTACAAGTAATGAAAAATATTGTATAGGTAATATCAAGGAAGGCGTTGATATAAGAAAGGCAAAATTAATAGCAATGTCGAACTTTGATAAAACCGATCCGAAGTGCAAGGGATGCACAATCCGAGATTTTTGTCATGGTATGAAATGCGGATATATGAATTTTATCAATACAGGGAAGATTAATGTACCATCGGATGCAGAGTGTATTTTTGAACATATCTTTTATAAGGCAATGGTGCAGATTCTTGAATATTATTTACAGCAGCCGATTGAAATAGTTAGAGAAAAATTAGGAGTGTATATAGACTATATCCAGGAGGAAGATTTAAAATTCAGTGAGTTCGGAGAGAAGATTGCCAAGAGGTTAAGCGATGAAAAGTAAAGAAAGCCGTCCATATCTTGGATTTTTAAAAGAGTATGCTTTTAAGAAAAAGTTACTACCTTCCTATATTTTAACAATAGCAACGATTGTGTTAACGGCGGGAGTTTCTTTGGTGCGTCCGGAGCTGCAGGGAAAAGTGATAGATGATTTGGGGAATCCACATAGTACCAGTTTATCTGCGTTTATGCTCCTTCTGGTGGTGTTCCTGGGCATGTTACTGCTGAACTACCTTATGAATTATGTACAGCGTTATATCGTGGCTGTTATTTCGGAAGAGATAGCAGCAGATATGCGACAAAAGGTAGAAGATAAATTATCAACAGTAAGCGTGAATTTTTTTGAGAAGATAAAGCTAAGTGACATTTTGCTGAAAGTAGATAAAGATGTTTCAGCAGTGAAACAATGTGGAATCACAAGTATTATCACATTGGTTTCCAATATTGTTATCCTGGTGGTTGTTCCTCCATATATGTTTTCTATCCATAAGGGGATTGCCGTATCCAATATTATCTTACTTGTCAGTGTTCCTTTTATTAGTAGAATCCTGGGGAAATTGATACAGGAAACCAGTGGTCAAGTTTTGGAAGGATATAACAGCATAACCAATGTTCTGACAAACACCTATGATAATTGGTTTATTACAAGACTCTTTCAATGTGGGCAATATGTGCATGATATGTACTTTGAGAAAAATCAGAAATACAAAAAAGAGACGAATCGCCAGAATTTGTTGTACATATTGAATACATCTACGATACTCGTGATTCAGTTTATAGGAACAGTCATAATTTGGGTAGTCGGTGCACAAGAAGTATTTAAAGGAAATATGACCATAGGTACCATTATGGCCTTGATGAATTACCAGACAATTATTATGAATCCTATTATTGGAATCGCACAGTTTGCTAACGAGTATCATACAGCCGTAGTTTCCTTAAAGGATATCAATGGTTTGCTTCAGTATCCGGATCAGAAACAAGGAGATGGAGAGAAAGTAACAACAGTTAACAACATTTCCTTAGAAGAGATGAGCTTTTCTTATACAGAGTCGAATAAGAAGGTATTTGACCGGCTCAATTTGAAGTTCGAAAAAGGCACTCTTTACGGAGTTCATGGAAAAAGTGGACAAGGCAAAAGCACTCTGTTCAAAATTATAACAGGTGTGTATCAACCGACAGAAGGAAAAGTAGTTGTGAATAACACAGATTTGCAGGAATTAGATATTAACAGCTATTGGGAAAATACAGGATATGTTATGCAGCGTACACAGTTCTTCAATGATACGGTAAGACGGAATATGGGATTACTACATATTGTTTCGGAAGAAGAAATGGATACAGTGGCAAAGTGCTTGGATTTGTATGATGAAATCCATACTTTAGAAATGGTATGGGATACCGAGATAAAGATAGATCCATGCAATTTCTCAGAAGGACAAATGCGGCGTTTAGATATTATGAGGAATATTTTGAAAAATTCACAAATTCTGATTTTTGATGAAGCGACAGCAAATATTGATGAAAAACGAAGAGGGCGTTTTTATCAATTATTGCATGCGTTATCAAGGGAGAAAATTATTATTTTTTCTACGCACAATCTGGAAGAATTGCGAGAAGCAGATATTATTGTGGATTTGGAGAAGCTACATATAAGGCAGGTGAGTGAAAAGTGAGGATAGGTGTGTTGGATTCCAATGGATCTTTTGATAATCCTTTTTTTCAGGATAAGAAAATTGTAAAAATAGACTGCAAGTGGAAAGGTCAGGAATACAGTAAAGATGCCTTTGGATTTACCCATGCGGAATATGTCTGTTCTTTTATTTTAAAGGAAAACCCAGAAGCTGAAATTGTTCTGGTACCCATTGTGAGGAAGAACAAAAAGAGTACGGTTCTGGATATGATAGAAGGTATTGAATTACTGATAGAGGAACAGGTAGACATAATTAATATGAGTATGGGAGATGAGTACAAATATCACAAAGAAATAGAGGAGGTATGTAGAGCAGCTACAGAAAAGGGGATTTTGATTGTGGCAGCATACTCTAATCAGCAAGTAGAAGCAACCTATCCGGCTTCCTTCCCTTTTGTAATGGGAATAAGATGCCTGGACATAGAGAATCCTTTACAGGTTTTCCAATATGATGGGATAGGAAAGGATGTGATTTTTTCCTCTAAATTTTTTTCTCTTTATCATTTAGGCATTCCTAAGTTTTATCAGGGCAATAGCTTTGGGTGTGCTGTAATAACAGGGTATTTAAGCAATTATGAGGATGAATATGAACAGGCAATTTTACAGTTTACTCTCAACACTTTGAATCACTATTATCCATATCAAACATTGAAGCAGAAACAGTGTTATTTTCTAACGAACCGTATAGAAGAACCTTTAGAGCAGCGTTTCATACGGGAAGTAACGAGAACAGAGAGATGTGATACTTTTGAAAGTGGAATGGAAAAATTGAGAAATATAAAAACAGCAGAACAGTATCCGGTGCTATTTATTGATCACAACAATTATCAGGAAATATGTGAGTATAAAGAGAGAATCAGGGTATATGCCATGGAAAATCCGAAGACAGAAATTATTTTGCGATATCCCTTATTTAATATGGTGGAAAGATTGGATTTCCAGAAGAAAACAAATAGAAATTTGAACCAATTTACAGTTTAGGAGGCAGGAAAATGTATACATTGTCATTAGAGATCATAAATAAGTGCAATTTGAATTGTACTTACTGCTATCTGGGCGAGAAGAAAAATACATACATGAGTTTAGAAACGGCTCAAAAGGCAATCGATATTGCTGTGCATGAAGCAAATAAACAGCATGATCGGACACTTATGGTTTACTTTATTGGAGGGGAACCCCTTATGGCATTTAATCTGATGAAAGATGTGGTAGATTATGCGAAGAAAAAATGCCAGGAAACAAACTTAATATGCAAGTTCAGTACTACGATAAATGGAACGTTAGTTACAGATGAAGTAATTGATTTTTTTGTGGAAAATACATTTGAGGTGAAGGTGAGTTTAGATGGTCCTGAGTATGTTCAGAATTTGAACAGGAGAGATTATGCAGGAACCGGAAGCTTTGAAAAAATTATGAAGAACCTTCCGTTATTGAGAAAATATGAGCAGGAAACAGGAAATCAGATTTCGGTAGCCAGTGTTGTGACAAGTAATAACTATCAATATTATGCAGAAAGTTTCCAGTTTTTGCTTGATTTAGGAATTAAAAAATTAGAGTCGGGAATTGATTATTATTGCTCCTGGAGTGATGAGCAGATACAGGGATTACGAGAACAGATAGAGAAGGTATTTGGTTTATATAAAGCACATATACAAAAAAATCAAGAAGTAATCTTTTGGAATCTTTGGGAACAATATCTGAAATCTTTCCTGATTCCATGTCCATTTTACGCATGTAAGGCAGGTTTGACAACTTGCTATGTAACAACGGATGGTGGGATTTATACTTGTGCGGAACTTCCAGAATTTAAAATCGGTTCTGTAGAAGCCGGGTTGGATGTTCCGAGGATTCGAGAGATTATTTACCTAGAGGATCAAGAGGATACAATGTGTAAAAAATGTCAATACATTAGACATTGTAAAACAAGAGGCTGTCAGGTGGCAAATTATGAAATTCACCAAAATGTATATCAACCTATAAAAGTGAATTGTGAAGTGACGAAGTGGATGTACCATCTGATTCAAACAAACTTAACTGAAAAACAGCTTGAAAAGCTGAAACAAGAATATGAAAGGAGATATTTACGTCATGGAAAGTAAGATGAATGAGTTTATTAAGATAACTGAGGGAGAAAAAGTGGCTTTAATTGATCCGGTAGGAAAAGTCTGCCTGGGGGTAAGTAAAAGATTTGCAGACAATTTAGATAAACCAGAGTTTCAGGAAAAGTTATTCCCTGTATGGGAGCAGCAAACTGAATTTGTAAAAGAAATAGAGAAGAATCATGAGAAAATCAATACGGTATATTTGATGGTAACCAGGAAATGTAATATGAATTGTGATTTTTGTGCGATCAGTGCAAACGACAAGCTTCGTCCAGAAAAAGAATTTAAGCTGGAGGATATACAGAATAAGGTGATTCCGTTCTTTCAGAAAAATAAACCACATAAAATGATTCTTACAGGTGGAGAGCCACTGATTAAAGATCAAATTGTGGAAATTGCAAAAGCATTAAGAAATGGTTTGACTTGCCCAATTACACTACAGAGCAATGGTCTTGCGATTACCGAGGAATTAACAGAACAACTCAAAGGATATATAGATGAAATTGATTTCAGTACCATGCACATGTTCGGAACACCTGAAAAGGAGCAGCAGCTAATTAAGCATATAGAGATGTGTCAGCAAGCCGGAATAAAGGTAGTCCTTACTTTCATTTATGAGAAAACCAATGAGATGGATTTGTATCGATTGATTGATATAGCTGCGAAATATGACATAGATGTTCTTTTTAATATAGTTTCATCCGTGGGTAGGGCGAAAGAAAACTCTGAAATTTTAACAGATATGGAGCATCTTGATATGAACCTGAAGATAGTAAAATATATATTGAACCAGGGATACGAGGATAAAAAAATTGGGGGAGCTTTTTATCAAAGAGTTCAGGTAAGAAATTCTTGTGGGGGCTATGGAAAAGTTATGGCAATTTTCCCGGAAGGCGATATTTACATGTGCCAGTGTATGGAGCAGAACCAGGTTCGAATGGGAAATATACTGTCCGATGAGCCACAGAAAATTTTACAGGAATTAGAAAATTTATTGAAAAAAGATGAAATTAAGAGGTTGTTCTGTGCTGAATATAAAGAAATATGTAAAGAATGTGATTATCGCTATATATGCGGTGGGCATTGTCTAGCATCAGAAGAACCTTATGATTATCGGTGTATTTTCTTAAAAGCAGTATTAAATTATGTGCTGTTTTACTATGATTCTAAAGCAAATAGAAGGAAAAATTTAGAAATTTATATTGAGTATATGGAGGAGGTAAAGAGAAGATGGGAGGAAGAACCCAACTAGGAAGAAAAAAGAGCAATTTAGACAAGAAATATAGATAAAAGGTATGTGAAAGCGTATAAATATAGGCATAAGGAGGTGAGTTCTATGGAAGAATTCAATACAGAAAGAAAATCCTCAGAACTTAACAAAGAGGAAGTAAATGTTTATACGGATGACTGCGGTGTGACAAGGTATAATTGTGTAACAGATTGTTTTTGGGTATTAGCTTTAGTTACAGCAGCGGAGTAAATTCGGAAAGGAGACAGTAGACTATGAACGAATTAAAAGAAAAAGAAGCTCAGGAATTATCAAAAGAAGAAATCAATGTTTATGCAGCAGGCTGTGGAGAAATTCAGAATCATTGTAAAAATGACTGCTTTGGTGGCGGATCTTTTCTGAATCCGGATTATTAAAGAGGAGGATCAGTGTCATGGAAGAAAAGAGAATAGAAGTAACTGAAAACGAAGAGTTATTAAAGGAAGAAGTTGATATTTATGAATTGCCAGACTGCGATATCGTTCGTAAGAAATGTGAAAATGATTGCATCGGTGGCGGAGCGTTTTTAAATACAACTAAGTAATACATACAAAAACATGGAAGGCTATTCGAGAAAATAAAATCGAGTAGCCTTTCATTGATATATAGATACGAATTAAAGAATGAATTGAAAGGAGAAATAAATTATGAAAGTATTGGAAGCAAGAAATATAAAAAAATATTATGGAAAGGAGCCTAATATAACAAAGGCATTAGATGGAGTAGATTTTAGTGTTGAAAAGGGAGAATTTGTAGCTATTGTTGGTACATCCGGAAGTGGTAAATCTACCTTATTGAATATGTTGGGAGGATTGGATATACCTACCTCTGGGGAAATTAAAATCCAAGGAAAAAAATTGTCAGACTTAAATGATGAGCAGCTTACAATCTTTCGAAGAAGGAATATAGGCTTTATTTTTCAAAACTATAACTTACTCCCCATGTTAAATGTTTATGAGAATATAGTTTTGCCAATTGAATTAGATGGGCAGGAAGTTGATCAGGTATTTTTGAACGAAATTATTAATATGCTCGGTTTAAAGGAGAAACTGAAAAGTATGCCGAATATGTTATCTGGTGGACAACAGCAGCGTGTTGCTATTGCAAGAGCCTTGATTACGAAGCCGGCAATTATACTTGCAGATGAACCTACAGGAAATCTTGACAGCAAGACGAGCCAGGATGTACTGGAATTGATTCAAAGCACGAGTAGAAAATTTGAGCAAAGTGTTGTGATGATTACTCATAACGAGCACATTGCAGATTTAGCAGAACGAATAGTGAGGATTGAAGACGGAAAATTTTTGAAAATTGGAGTTGGTGAAGATGAGAAAACAAGGGGATAAAAAAGCAATAAAAAATATTGTACAGAGGAATCTTCGGTCTGAAAAGCGAAGAAATATTATGTTAGTGATTTCTATAGCTCTAGCATCATTTTTGATATGCTTTTCAGGACTAATTGCGACTTCACTGCTGGAAGTACAAAAAAAACAGATTCAGGATACATACGAAGCAGTATACATGAATGTTTCAGAAGAAAAACTGTTAAAGCTAAGAGAAGAAACGGGATTTGAAAGAGTAGGACAATACTATATTGTTGGGGATATACCGTCTGATAAAACATATACTGCTGCTTTTTTTTACATGGATCAGCCAATGCTCTATATGATGAGAAACCAGATGAGTTTATTTAGTGGAGAACTTCCAGAGGAAGAAGCTCAAATTGTCGTATGTAAAAAATGGTTGGATAAATATGATAAAGATAAAAAGGTAGGAGATAAGATTACATTAAACACGGAACAGCTATCAGGAAAATACACGATTTCAGGGATTCTTGATATGGCAACTAGTGGAGAAACATTTCCATTTTTAATATCTTGGGAAAAACTGAAAAATTATGAAGACTATAATGAAGACTCCAGCATGGTTTATGTGCATGTGAAGGAAAAAAATGCTGAAGAAATAAAGAAATATTGCAGCGAAATTGGTGAAATAAATAATCTACCTGTAGCATTTAATAATCGATATTTTCGGTACGTTAATCAAATGATTTCTGCAGATCAATTAGGTATCTTAGGAATATTAATTGGACTCGTTTTGATAGGAAGCTATACTGTTATAAAAAGCATTTTCCAAATTTCTATAATTAATAAAATACAAAATTACGGACAACTTAGGACGATAGGAATGACACAAAAGCAGATAAAAAAGATTGTAAAAAAGGAAGGAAGGTATTTAGGTGTTAGAGGAATACTGATAGGTATTACATTAGCAGTTCTTTGTTCAGCGATAATACTAGCAAAAGGGATTAATATTAGGAATTATATCGTATGTGCAATGATAACCGCAGCTATCTGTAGCATTATTGTCAGCATCTCTATAAATAAACCAGTTAAAATAGCAATGAAGGCCTCACCGATGGAATCTGTGAGGATGACAGCAATTAGTAATATAAAAATATCAGCACAAGAAAAAAATAGAAAGCTTACGCCAATATCTTTGGGAATAATGAATTTTAAGAGAGAACCCAAAAAAGTATGGAGCATTGTTATATCATTAAGCCTCGGAGGAATTATTCTGTTAACGGTATCTTCAGCTTTACTTTTACAGTCTCCGGTAAAGATGACACAACACTATTTTGGTGATGCTGATTATAAAATATATATAAAGTCAGATAAAGAACCTACGGAACTATTATATTCCGGGAATCCCCTTAATGATAATTTGAAAGAAGAAATTGGTAGTATTCCAGGCATAAATGAGATGCAAACATTAAGAAAATCAGCAACCTTTACCTTCGAATATAAGGGATATGGAGGAAGAGGAATGTGTGATATGATTACCACGCAAAATAAGAAAGAAATTGAAGATTCATTAGTTGCAGGGCGAATGCCTGAAAATTCCCATGAAATATTAGTAAAGACTGGTTACGAAGATTTTGGGGAAGAAGTAAAGGTAGGAATGCAATTTGAGATATCCTTTGGGAAAGAGAAAATCCCAGTAACAGTATCAGGAATTTTCCAATCAACTAAATTTGCATCTGCACTAGGAAGTGGGCGTGGGGGATTTAATGCTGCGATGATGTGTATGACGGAAGATGCTTTTAAAGAATTATTGCCTGGAATAAAAAATTTTGATTTCACATGGGGAATAAACATTGATCCAAAGGAACAGAGCAGTGTTGATGAAAATCTTCGAAATACGATTTCAAAAAACGAAGATATTGCAATCGAAAGCTTTAGCGAAAGAGTGAAGGGATATGAGAAAGACAATACAATATATTTCGTTTTGCAGGTAATTTCAATCCTAATTTTTCTTTTTGGTGTGATAAATTTGATTAACACAACACTGTCAAATCAATTATTTAGAAGACGTGAATATAGTGTTTTACGGTCTATAGGATTGACAGAAAAGCAGCTTTATAAAGTTATTATCGGTGAAGGTATGTGCTATTCTATCTTAAGCATTTGTATGACTTTGCTAATTGGAACTCCTATTGCAATGTTAATTTGTCGTCAAATGAGTATAAGCTGTTATGGGAAAGTGGTAGAATATTCATTTCCGTTTTTTTATATGGGTATATACGTATTGGTGCTTCTGTTAATACAGGTTATATTATCTATTTATCAAATAAGAGAACAGAAGAAAAAATCAATTATTGATCAACTAAGAATGGAATAGTTATCCAAATAGAAAGAAAAAAATGTAATCTGTACATAAAATATGGAGATGAAATTTTAAAATAGTATACTGATGTTATCAAAAATATTAATAGGAAGGAGGAAAGTCGGATGAAAGAGCGAAGAGATGAACAAGAGGCAAGAGAACTCCTTATGGCAGAAGTAAGCATTTATACGGATGATTGTGGAGAGATTCAGTTTCATTGTTTAAATGATTGCTTGGGCGGAGGTGCTTGGCTCAATATTGAATACTAATAATAACTGAATAAATTTATACAGAAAGGAAAAAAGACATGGAAAGTGAGAGAATAGTAAAAAATAATGAAATAGAGATAGAAGAAGTGAATGTATATACAGACGATTGTGGCACAACAAGAAAAGCGTGTGTAACAGATTGTATTGGTGGAAGTGCTCTTATAACCCCTATGGAGTAATATTGAGTAGGAGAAATTCTATATAGACGATTGTACATTAACTAAATGCCAATATTGTCAGCTACGTTTTAGATATGTGCATAATTAAAAGTACGGAATGAAACAAGGAGGATTTTTATGAACGATGTAAAATTAGAGAATGTTGAATTACAGGAAGAAGAAGTCAATATATACACTCCAGCCTGTGGAGAAACAAGATATAAGTGTATAGCAGATTGCCTTATGGGTAATTGTTTCATTACCTGTGATTACTAGATCATAAGATAAGAAAGGAGCAACGTTATTCGTAATAGATTACGTTGCTCCTTTAATAGGTACTCCACATATATCCAATTCCATATATTGTCTTAATATAATGATGATTTTCGGTATCAATTCTTTGCCGTATGCGGCAGATCATACTATTGAGAGAAGTTTCTTCTACATAATTCCCATTTCGATCCCATAGAGAATATAAAAGATGTTGTCTGGTTAAAACGGTGTTTGGATTTAAAGAAAGCAGTTTGAGTAGCTTAAATTCCAATGGAGTAAAAGAAGTAGCAGTACCTTCAATCACTGCGGTCAAGGAGTCAAAATTTAAAGTTATGTGGCTGTCTTCATACTTTGTGGTTGGATGATGGTTACTAAATAAGATATCCAATTTTTTCTGTAAAAGTGCTGGTGATGAGAGGGTCGAATATAAATGGTCATCGGCACCTGCTTCATAGAAATCCAAAATAATTTGTTCTGGAATATTGGTAGCGCATAAAAACAGAACAATAATATTTGGGAAGTGCTTTTTTGCAGTCTTACATATGATAAGACTATATTCATGTAACAGTGTGAAATCCAAGAGCAAAGCATTATAAGAGTTAAATGGTATGCTGCCGATTTGTTTTGGTACGGTGGAAATAAAATCGGTATGATAATTTTGCTTTAAGATATTCTCCAGATTTTTCCCCAAGACGGACGGGTTGCTAATCAATAATAGTTTTTTCATAAGCATTTCTCCTCCCCTATAAGCACTAGTATATTTAAAAGAAAAGAAATTGTAATATTGTTTGTATAGATTGACTTTTTTTCGGTATAGATGTGTGGAAATGATGATAGTAATACTACGATATACTATGATACATAGTAGTAATACTCTTAAACGAAGTAAAATACAGGCGTATTTAAGTGTAAAATGAGTGTATCGGGAGGTGTACGCTTGTGAATCGAATATCTGAATTAAGAAAAAAATTAGGCCTGACTCAGACGAGATTAGGGGAAGAAATAGGAGTCAGTCAGCAGACAATTAGTAAGTATGAAAAGGTAGACGAGAATATTTCTGGTGATATGTTGCTTGCATTATCCAAATTCTTTAAGGTCCCTGTTGATTATATATTGAGGAAAGATGAAGAGGAACAGCAGAGAGAGCAGGATAATAAAAGAGAAATTATGGAATTGTATAGGGATATGGATCAGTACAATAGAGATACTTGGATTATTATAGGAAAGCGTTTATTGGGCGGTCAGTTACACAAATACAATGAAGATAGTATCGTAGAAAAAAGGCTAAAGGAATAATTTAATAAGATTTCTGCAATAATTCGGATGTAAACTTAAAGTATAATGATAAATGATATGAGGAGATAGAGGATGGGAGAATTATTATACTTTAAGAATTGTGAGGAAAGAAAAAAAGCAGAGGAATTATTAAAGAAATGTTGGCCGGAAGTATCTTTTGTAGTTATGCGATTAGATATGCAAAATATATTAGAAGAAGAAAGAATTCATTTCGGAAAATGGGATATTGAATTTGACAAGAAAAGGATGATTTATAATGGTACAGAAATTGTAATTACTGATATGCAATGGGAGATTTTACAACTGTTGATGAGCGATTCAGAGTTGAGTTTTTCAATTAGAGAAATTGCATACGCCATGAATATTGAAGTGCATGAAGCTCAAATATATGTAGAAGAATTGTTAAAAACGATACAAGAACAAACGGGTTCTGCAATTGTGCAAAAGAAAGAGGAAAGATACTCATTTGTGGAAATAACAGATTAAGTGATGGAGAAAAGGCAGTGGACGACACTGCTTTTTTTATGGGGAGAATGATGTATGCTAAAAATATATAAGATTAAAATAGGCAAAGAAAAAATCAAAATATACAATAGATATACCAGACTTGCTTAAAGTGGTTTATGATGAAATTGGTATGGTGCCTTAGATACAAATAAAATAGAGGTAACTTCTCATTGCTATTATTTTTTAATGGAGATAAGAAATGAAAAAGATATTGTTAATAGAGGACGATAGTAATTACATTTGGCATATAAAAAACTTTCTACAGCGAAAAGGATATCATGTATTAGTTGCATTTACAGTATCACAAGGAAAAGAGCTTATAGAAAAGGAACAAATACTCATTATAGGCTCGGATTTGAAATTGTCAGATGGGAGTGGAATGGAGCTGCTAGAATACTTGCGGGAGAAAACATACAAAATTCCATTCCTTTTCTTTACATGCTATGACAAAAAATATTATGAGAAAGAAGCATTGGAAAAGGGAGCTAAGATATGCATGAATAAATTACAATTCGATTTAGTGAAGGAAACATTATTGGAATATGCTTATAAAGAATCCAATGGAGAGGGAGCTACTTTTCATAAGATACTTCTTGTAAAAAAGAATTCGGAAATCACGTCTATTATACAAACAGAGCTTCTTAAAAAGGGGATATATATGATTATGGTAGAAACTATATGGGAAGCAGAGAATAAACTATTAGAATGTCAAGATATTGAATTGATTCTGTGTGATTTGTTTTTACAAGATGGAATTGCTATGGATTTTTTTTATTCTATGAAAAAGCTTGCTGGAATATATCAAAACACGAAGGAGCCAATATTCAGAGAGTTGCCGTTTTTTATATCACTGATAATAAAGATTTATCTTTAGAATATCAATATCGCCATGAGGGTGTAAGCGACTATATAACCAGTCCTGTTAATATTCCAGAATTAATCAGACGGATATGTTATTTCGTAGAAGAATAGAAAAGTTATTTGGTTTAAAGATAAAACCAACCGGACAGAAAAAAGTACAATGTAGACAAAAAATATAGTAATAATAGTAAAGATATTTTATGTTATTGACAAATATGAAATATTGATACAAAGGAGAATTTACTATGGAAAAAAGAATATTTACCTCAGAATCAGTAACAGAAGGGCATCCGGACAAAATTTGTGATGCCATATCAGACGCCATATTGGATGCTCTTATGGAGAAGGATCCGATGAGCAGAGTGGCCTGTGAGACTGCAATTACAACGGGTATGGTATTAGTGATAGGAGAAATCACGACCAATGCGTATATAGATATGCAGCAGGTGATAAGAGAAACGATTAAAGAAATTGGTTATGACAACGGAGATTATGGATTTGATGCACATACCTGTGCCGTCTTAACGGCAATTGATGAGCAGTCAGCAGATATTGCTTTGGGTGTGAATAAGGCATTGGAAGCAAAAGAACACAAAATGTCAGAAGAAGAGCTTGATGCAATTGGTGCTGGGGATCAGGGTATGATGTTTGGTTACGCATGTGACGAAACGAATGAATTTATGCCATATCCAATTTCACTGGCACACAAATTGACTCGGCAGCTTACGCAGGTCCGTAAAGATGGTTTGTTGAATTATTTAAGACCGGACGGTAAGAGTCAGGTTACTGTAGAATATGACGAAGCAGGTATTCCGCACCGGTTGGATGCAGTGGTTCTGTCAACACAGCATGATCCAGATGTGACACAGGAGCAGATCCACGAAGATATAAAAAAATATGTATTGGAACCGATTATTCCAACAGAACTGGTAGATGAGAATACAAAATTTTTCATCAATCCAACAGGGCGTTTTGTCATCGGTGGTCCTCACGGAGATAGTGGTGTAACAGGACGCAAGATTATTGTAGATACCTATGGTGGTATGGCACGGCATGGCGGCGGAGCTTTTTCTGGAAAAGACTGTACGAAAGTAGATCGTTCTGCATCTTATGCTGCTCGTTATGTTGCGAAGAATATTGTGGCTGCAGGTCTAGCAAAAAAATGTGAAATTCAGTTGTCTTACGCAATTGGGGTGGCTCATCCGACCTCTATTATGGTAGACACCTTTGGAACCGGGAAAATTTCAGATGAGAGTCTGGTAGATATGATAAGAAAAGAATTTGATCTGCGACCAGCAGGAATCATTCAGACGTTGAATCTCCGCCGTCCAATCTATAAACAGACGGCAGCCTATGGACATTTTGGAAGAAATGATCTCAACCTTCCATGGGAAAGATTAGACAAGGTAGAAGAACTGAAAAAATATTTGAAATAATTTACTTAGGAGGGAGCGTATGAGAAGATACAAAAAGCAAATCTCAAGAATTGTGACGGTTGCGATGCTGTTTGCATTTTTGGTAGGGAATTCTAATATGGTATATGCTATGGGAGCAACACAAGTTGGATATGCGAGTAAATATATCACGGTGAAAGGGAATAATATGCATCTTGCTTTGTATGGAAAATTGGATGCAAGTGGAGAAACATTTGCAGATGAAGGAAAAACCACATTGGTGATGATGCCGGCTCTGGGAGTTCCATCACCGCATATCTACTTCAAACCTCTGGCACAATCTTTAGATGAGAGTTTTAACATAGTGATTGTAGAGCCGTTTGGATATGGGCTTAGTGATGTTGCAGCAACGGATCGAACTGTAGATAATATCAATAGTGAATTGAATGCTGCACTGGACACCATGGGAATTAAGCAGTGTGTATTGCTGGTACATTCGATTTCTGGAGTATATGGACTCAACTTTGTACAGAATTATCCCGAAAAAGTAAAAGGTTTCATTGCTGTTGATAATACGGTATATGATGAAGAACTGGCAGAGGCTATGGAAATGGAAAAGAAATATATGCTGCAGGGAATTGATGAATTTCAGAAAATCAAGAATTCTTTTTCTTCTTTGGAAGAATTCCAGATGGCACTGAAAACAGATCCAGATAAATATGGGGCAGCATTACCACAGGTTTCCGGGTACACTTATACGGAGAGTGATAGGGAGGAATACATTCAGGCATATTCTTTAAGCAGCAACGATACGATTAGAAATGAAGTGAACGGGATGGATCAATCATTACTCTCTATAAAGAATAAAAAATTCCCATCGGCACTTCCTGTATTAACCATGATTTCTTCAGAGAATGTACAAAATGTTCCGGCATGGGAGACTGCTCATAGAAATCAATTGGATTTAGAATCTGGTAATCACCAGTTATATATTGTAAATGGAGGACATTATATCTGGTATACCAATTTAACGCAGGTTGTCCAGCTTATCGATGAATGGAGAATAGAGAATCATTTTTAAAAGGAATCTGTGTGATGAGATTTCTAAATAAGAGAAAACAGAAGGGAAGTGTAGCTTGGGGAAAGTAACTATTTCAACTGTATTGGGATACAAAGAATATGTAGTGGAAAATATAAAAAACATCCGGGGAGAGGATGAAGAAAATTCCGATTTTAGGATTTATCCGGATTATCATAAGATTTATAGAGGACAGACGGAGATCGTCTTAACGAAAGCAGAGTATGAATTGTTTATGCTTTTGTCAGGGAGACCAGGTGTGATATTTACCAAAGAAAAAATTTTTGAGATTCTTTATAACGAGGAATTGCCGGAAAGCATTGATAATATTGTGTACTGTCTGGTATCCAGTATGAGAAAGAAAATTGAACCGGAGCTAAAGCAGTGCCGCTATATTAAAACAGTGAGAGGTGTAGGATATAAGTTTGAAGGAAAAAAGATGGACATCTTTCCAGAATAGTTGATCTGAAGACAGAGGAAATTTTTAAAAACCTCTGTCTTTTTTTGTTGCTTTTTTATGCCATCTTGCGTACAGAAGTAGTGAAAGTCACCTCCCAAAAAGTATGCTTTTTGATGGGAGATGTAATAGGCTATTTTTTTATTTCCAAAAAGTATATAAGAAAGTTTTGAGATATGCCAAAATATTTTAAGACTTTTTGGGAATGTATAAAGGGGGATACGTATGGCATATTATGGGTATCACAGAATCAGTACTAAGGAACAACACTTGGACCGAGGTATTATAGAAATAAAGAGGTTCTGTGAAAATCAGAAAATTAAACTGGAAAGTATTTTTACAGATAAGATAACCGGTAAAAATTTTGACAGACCACGTTATACCGTTCTTGTGGAAGATGTTTTACGGGTAGGGGATACCCTGATTATTACAGAGCTGGACAGACTTGGCAGGAACAAGCAGGAGATTTTAAAGCAGCTACGTTTTTTAGAAGAAAAAGGGGTTCGGGTAATGGTATTGGAACTTCCTACCACGTTGTTTGACCTGTCTCAGATGGAAAATAATCTGGCAAAGATGATGATAGAAACAATCAATAATATGATGATTGAACTCTATGCATCCATGGCACAGGCAGAGATGGAGAAAAAGGAGAAGCGACAAAAGGAAGGTATGGAGGCAAAAAGGCTTCGGGGTGAATGGGATGAAGTAGGAAGACCACGGGCTATAGAACAGGAAAAGTTTAACCAGGAATTTATGAGGGTGGTACAAAAGAAGGTAACACCGACACAACTGCAGCGGGAGTTGGGGTTAACTTCTTCTACCTATTATCGGTATCGGAAAAACTTTTATGAAATTTTTCCGGAATTTCTTCAATCTGTATAGAGATGAGGTAATTACTAAGTAAAAGAAAAATTTAAGGAGGCAGATATTATGAGTGAACACAGAGAAGGTACATTGTTTTATGATACTGAAACAGGGAGGTATGATATACGTTTTGATTTGGAATCTTTTTATGGAGGACTACATTGCGGGGAATGTTTTGATGTAAAGGTGAAAAATGTTTGGGTTCCGGTCCGAATTGAAATGGGAGATGACTGGTATCTGGTTGGACTGAACGTGTCGAGATTAGATGGATTGAGAGTACGTATGTAAATAGGAGGATAAGCCTGATGAGGGGAAGCACAATGAGAGAAAGTGTTACGGATGTTCGCATTATACTGGAATGCTTACAGGAAGCATATCAAATGGAAGGAGATATGGTACGATCCGGGAAAAATATTCATGCGACTATGATATATCCATTTGTCCGTATGCTGCAGGAAAAGTGTAGAGATTTAACAGAGGAACAGATACATAAGACACTTTGGAAAGAATATGAGATTTCAGGGGCAGACAGGATGTTTGTGGAGAGGGCTTCAAAGATTTTAGAGCCATACGAAGGAGAATCTGAAGATGAGAAATAGTACAATGGAATATAAAGTAAATCAAGCCTATGAAGAACTAAAGCGTTTAATACAGTGGAATCCGGATAGTGAAGAAAAATTTTTACAGAAAATGGTATGTTTATTGTTACCTGGACAAAGAAAATGTTGGTCAGAGGCTATCCGTGATTTGAGGCAATCTTTTGAAGCTGAGCAGGGGATGATATTTGTTGAAAAATACAGAGGAAAACTGGAATGGCTGAATAGCATATCTTTGGCAGAACTACAAAGAAAGATAGGAGAAATTTATTTTGTTGATCATTACAAGATGATAGCAGATCAATTCCTATATAAAAAGGATTTTGAAACTTCCTTATTTTTGAGAATTGCAATGGAAACAGGGATAAGAAGTGCAGATATTCCATGTATAGAATGGTCCTGTATGCATGGAAAAACTATTATTTTGGAAGAAACCAAAAGAGGAGATTTGTATAAAAAAGTTAATGGAACGTTTCCTAAGATTTCAACTCAGTCGTTACGGATTATGAAGTTATTGCACAGGAAGCAAGGGAAAATATTCACAAAATCAAACGAGTACTATGTTCGCAAAATTTCTTGTGCTTGGGGAATGCCTGGGTTTCGTATCCATAGTTTTCGGGATTATAGGAGAAAGATAGAAATGGGAATTACAGCAGGAGTACAAGTTCCAAGGATCATTCCATTATAAAGAATAGGCTGGATTGGAAAACGTTATAGGATGCTATATGAGCTGCTGTTGCAGTTCTAGTGAGTTTCAATAAAAATACGCAAATATAGTATTTGCGTATTTTTTATTGAAATTACAAATATATTTGCAAATAGATTGAATTATAAATAAAAACAATAAAATAAACGCAAATATAAACTTTGCGTTTATTTTATTGTTTTTATAGGTGCTATGTGATATACTACGAAAAGAAAGTAGGTGTAGTATGAATAGCAAAACAGCATTAGAAAAAAAATACGAGATAATCAAACAAAATCTTGGGAATCAAACTACCTTTTATACAGATGAAGTAATTCCCCTTTTCCCGGAGTTAAAAAAGTCTACTTTATATTGGAATCTTTCTAAATTAGTAGAGGCGGGTTACATTAAGAGAGTGCGAAACGGTGTATTTTCCTTCAATGATTTGAAAGGCAGACAGGGAATTATTTTATGTGAAACAGCCCAAAAATTGAAAAATTACATGGATGAGCTGGGATTTTATTATTATATATCCGGTTTGGATATTTTGGCAAAATATATGTTACACATACCAGAACAATATCCTGTCATTGCATTTATTGAAAAAGCAGCAAAAGAGGAAATATATAACAATTTATTAGCAGAAGGATTTGAGGTGATAGAACCACAATACACGAAAAAAATGTATGAAGATGCTATGTTTTCAGGTAGCCATAATATGCAGGTGATTTTATACACAACGGAGGATTTTCAGTACAGTAGTGAAGGTCTGGCAAGTATAGAGAAGGCTTTTGCAGATCTTTATTTTGCAATAACGAGAAACGGATATCCACTATCATTGCAAGAATTGGTAAGAATTTATCAGAATCTCAGCAGATTGGGAAATATAGATAAAAAGAAGCTGATAACAGTAGCATCAAGAAGGAATATACAATATGATATTCGCTTTATCGTTGAAAATCGGTTTATTACAGATTCGGCAATAGAGTTTGGAAAAATACTTAGAAGGGAAGAATAAAATTTGGATTACAAAAAGTTATTTCATAAAGAGGAAGCATTTCAGAGAGAAACCTTTCAGAAGAGAATGGAAGAATTTGGGTTTAAAAATATGGCGAGAATGGAACTGTTTTTATGGGATCTTGAATTATTCTTGCATATTCAGAAAATACTAGGAGATAAAATAATATTGAAAGGTGGTGCAGCCACGCAGTTTTATCTGCCAAGGGATGCTCAAAGAACAAGTGTAGACATTGATATGTTATTTTTTGGAACAGAAGAGGAAATAAAGAAAACATTGAGGAAAATCGAAGAATATTTGGGGACAGAAGACGAATTGTTTTACTTTCATAAACATAGCCCTAAGAATCCGAAAACAAATCTTCCATTACATACATATTACACGAAAGTTCCTTCTGTACTATCCAATGCAGAACGTAATATGGAGAGAGAGAGTATTCCCTATCAGGAATTAAAAATAGAATTTATTCTCCAGCCAGAAAAATGGGAATATGAAAGAAGAACGGGAGAAAACATATTTGCGGTAAACAGTTCATGGAACTATCAGATCCTTCCATTGAATTATTTATTTGCGGATAAGCTCACCACATTAGGTTGTAATACGATTGGCGTACAAAATGAAAGGCTGGATGAACAGGTGAAGCAGTTCTATGATATTATGATGTTGTCCAGAAACTGTATATCCGAGATGCAATGATCTGTTGTGAAAGAAAAGTATTTAAAACGGGCAGAACAAGAATGGAATACAAGGAAGATTACACTGGGGAGCACGCTGGAGGGAAGAGATTATGAACCTAAATATATCGTAAAAGATGTTGAGAAACAGCTTTTGCGTTATCAACAAGCCGATAGCGGTGAAGATGCAGAATTGAAAAAGTTTATTAATGATTTTCATTCGTTATATTTAAACAGGAAAGTGCAGTATGATCCCAAAACGGTTGCCTGCGGAGCATCCCTGGTTCGCTTGATGTATGAACTGATGATTTCAGGCATGGGTTGGGATAAGGTAAAACAGGCATTAGAGATTGAAAAAAAATTAGGTATGGAGCATTTATCGGGACCAGAAAAAGGACAAAAAATTCGTAAACTCAGAAATCAGTTTATTCAGGAATTTGGTAAAGATTCGGTAATCCCGGCATCAACTTTGAAAGGGAAAGATTTAAAAAGAGTGTTCTGGGCAGTTGTAAATATTGATAATTTAAACAAGATTGAGGGAATGATATAAAATGAGATATTATATTGCAGATTTACATTTCTTTCATGAAAATTTGAATACAAAAATGGATAAACGTGGATTTGCAAATGTAAATGCAATGAATGATTATATGCTGAAACAGTGGAATAGTAAAGTGCGTAATAGGGATGAAGTTGTTATCTTAGGGGATTTATCATGGGGGAAATCTGAAGAAACAAACCAGTTGCTTCAGAAATTGAACGGACGTCTATATCTGATACAGGGAAACCATGACCACTATGTCAAGGATCCAAACTTCGACAGTTCACGCTTTGAGTGGATTAAAATGTATGAGGAACTTAGCGATAATAAGAGAAAAGTGATACTTTGTCATTATCCTATTATGTGTTATAACGGACAGTATAAATTGAATGCAGAAGGAAACCCAAAAACCTATATGTTGTATGGACATGTACACGATACGCAGGATCAGAGATTGCTGGAAAGATTTCAAGGAATCACATCTGAAACAACATTTCTGAATACACAGGGGGAAACACAGCATATTCCATGTAATATGATTAACTGTTTTTGTATGTATTCAAATTATCAGCCGCTTACTTTGGATGAATGGATTGCGTGTGATAAGAACAGGAAACAAAAGAGCTGCCAGAATGTAAAGTGATATGAAAAAGAGCCGTCCAAAACTGGTCGGCTCAAAGTATTTATAGTTGTTTATGATTTCTTAGGAATGTCAACAGTTCCTAGTGTTTCAATTAAGGATAGGATTGCATCTGAATTTTGCTGAAATTGCGTTTGAAAATCTTCTGTAATATCATAGTTCAGATACAGAGTTATCAAAGTAGCATTCCATATTGAAATCATGGTCTTTTCTGATATGTGTTCTTCCAGAAATTGTAGATGTTTGCAGAGTGTTGCCTGTGTTCTTGTCCATGTAAAGAAATAGTCATCTTTTAGTGGAATGTTAAAACTACGAAACCATTCCCGGACGGTATGTGTTTCGATTCCGTCTCCGCACTCAGGATTATTAAAGATATATCCAACAGACAGTTCTTCTGGATTTTTCGGAAAACTATCATCCGCAGAAAGGGTAAGATACCGACCAATCGGAAACATGGCACAGACAGTCGGTTTTACATCATGAACCAAACATTTCTGATCCTTTAATAAAGGGCAGCGTTTGACACTTCCTTGTGGTCTCAGGCGGACTATCGGGAAACGGGAGTTACATCCAATATAAGTTTCACAATATTGTTCCAAGGCTTCCGCTGGTGTAATTTGAAATTTTTTTGCTATGTTAAACAGATCTTTCGGGGATAAGAGAATATCCTCCCGGTGAATGCAGCACTTTCCGCATTGGGTACAGTGAAATGTAAATGTATCATCGAGACCGATTTCTTCATATCCTAATTGTTCTTTTAGTTCTTTTATTGAATTCATAATCATTCTCCTTAAAAAAAATATTTTTATGGCGGTTCTATTATTTTGTGTCTGAACACATTGCTTTTTCGTATTCTAGGATTTGTTTCCATGTCAACCATTCTGGTTTCCCATCATCCGGAAATTCATTCCAGAGTTTTTTCATGGCGGCAATTTGTTTGCTTTCATTGTGATAGTACAGATGTCCAGTACAACGGTTTCCGTAATTCAAGTAATACTCACAGTCGCTTTGTAAACGACTAAGCATCATGTACTGAAATTCATAAGGATTTTTCGGTTTATCTGTTAAAATTCTAAATGGTTTCCGGATAGGCATATCCGGTTCTCCATCAAATTCATTTCCGACTGCAGAGTGCAGATGAGGAATTTCAAAGTCACCAAGTTCTACATCTTTCCACAACTTCCCATATTGATCCTGGTATACCGGGCGAGCCCATTCGTCTGTACCAATATAATGAAGAAGACGAGAGGGTTCTTCTGGAATAGAAATCAGTTCATCCGGGGACATAATGATGTTAGAATATAAATAGTACAAAATAAACATGACCATTTTCAATAAATATTATATGATAGTCATAGATCAAGAGAGGAGAATGGTTATGGCAAGAGGTACAAGGTATTCACAAGAGTTTAAGGAAGATGCAGTAAGATATCGGTTGGAGCATCCTGAGATTGCGCTTCGTAAGTGTGCTGAAAATCTTGGAATTAGTGAATCAGCACTAAAGACTTGGATGAAATCAGCAAAGGAACATGAAGGAACTGTTCCTACTCGTGGTTCAGGCAATTACGCAAGTGATGAAGCAAAAGAAATCGCACGTCTGCAACGAGAATTACGCGATACAAAGGATGCACTTGAAGTGTTAAAAAAAGCAATCGGTATTCTGGGAAAATGACAAAAACTCTTTACGCTGCTACATCTAAATATGTAGAAGAAATTAACAACCTGCCTGTGAAACGTCAAGTTTCTGTCAGCGGGATACTGAAAAAATTGGACGTTTCACGATCTGGTTATAATGCATGGAAGAAGCGGGTTCCTTCGGACACGTCTATTCGTCGAACTGTTTTAAAAGAAAAAATCCAAAAGATTTATGATGATTCACATCAAAACTATGGTGCTCCTAAAATTGCAGCTGAATTGCGGAAATCCGGAGAAACTATTACTGAAAAAACAGTGGGAAATTATATGCGTCAAATGGGAATAAAAGCGCAATGGATCAAACCGTATACTCAAACAACCATTGATTCTGATCTAAGCCAGAAACTAAAAAATATTTTGAACGAAAAATTTAATCCAGAACATCCAGATGCTGTATGGTGCTCAGATATCACTTATATTTGGACATATGAAGGATTTGTATATCTTACCAGTATTATGGATCTATATTCCAGAAAAATCATTTCCTGGGTACTAAGTGAGACGCTGGAGGCATCTCATGTAGTAAAATGTATTGAAAAGGCAAAACAGTCCAGACATATTGAAAATCCGCTTATTTTTCATTGTGACAGAGGATGTCAATATGTATCAGAAGCATTTCACAAGGCAACGGAAGGAATGATTCACAGCTATTCCAAGAAGGCTTATCCTTGGGACAATGCTTGCATAGAATCGTTCCATGCCCTTTTAAAACGAGAGTGGATTAATCGTTTCAAAATTTTCAATTATACTCATGCATATAAATTGATTTTTGAATATATCGAGACGTTCTACAACACCGTCCGTATTCATAGTCATTGTGGATATTTATCTCCAAATGAATATGAGGAACAATATCTAAAAAATCTGGAAACGACTGTAACAAGCTTAGCAAGTTAACAATTACATAAAAAGAGAAAATTGGTTGTATTTAATTTGTACTTTTTCTTGACATAAGACCATAATCACTTCATCCAAAGCAAGATCATCCAGTTTTTTTGGCATATTGTAAAGAGAAGAAAAGCGTTCCTCTAGTTTCCGAATGTCTGCTTCAGACTCAGGAAAATCAAAGCAACAGTGAATATCAGGAGTCAGATTGTCGGTTTCTTTATCTTCGCCGGTATGAATTTCCAAAATAACACCATCCAATCCTGCATAATCGCTGGCATCGGTTGTCCGCACACGTTGTCCAGGTTTGAAGATGACATCTCCCCATTGTAATTCAGTTGTTGTATTGTTCATGTAATTCTTCCTTTCTTGATGGGAATTGGCATTGACAAAAGAGGGAATAGAATAAATCCATACCCCTTTTCCGTAACATCACATCTATGCCAATTCTCATAAATTCATAAATTTTCACTAATTCAGTGCTGTGTTTTTCGTGATCCTTCTAAATAAAAAGAGACCACTCGCAAGTAGTCTCTTCGTAAACATAAATTTAATTAAACTTGTATTGTTCCAATAAATAAATAGGCAGTGTTTCTGTTTTTCCGTCTATTCCTCCTTTGGTTGCCCCTTTTAAATAAAGAAGCTTATCTGCTTTTCCCTGAGCCAGAGCTTTCTGGGCAGTGGAAGCAGTCCCTTTTCCGGCTTTTACTTCTATTAAATATCGGGTGGAAGAAGATAGGCTTTGTGCCAAAAAATCAATTTCTCCGCCTCGGTAAGTAGCAAAAGCTGGGGTTTCAAAGGAAATTTCCGGTGGAAAATCCTGGCGTTTCTTCAGGTTGATATAGACATAATTTTCATTTAATGTGCCTGCAAGTACACGGGAATCGGTACCGGTACGTGTCAGATAATAATTTGCCAGCCCCATATCCATGAAGTAGCAGCGGCTTGCAGACTTAAAATCCAGAATGTCCATTTCTGTTATTTTTGCACAGAATCCAATGATTCCAGAAAAGTACAGCCAGCTAATGGCACGGTTGCAGGTAGCCTTTGAAATATTGCTGGAGTAGTCTTTGGTTACCAGTTTTTGCAATTCTTCACTGATGCTGTCTTCTGAAAATCCTTTCTTTTCACGATTTAAAATACGGCAGATGGAAAAGAAAATATGGGTAAACACTTTGGTATACAAAATATCCGTAAAATAGCGAATGGATTCATTGGTAAAGGTATCAATGATTTTTACGAGTTCGCCTTGAGCTTTTACGATGTTCCGGTTTTCCAGATAGTTTTCGACCACTTTGGGATAGCCACCAATCTGGCAGTACAGCTCATAGGTTTCCTTTAAGCGATTATAGACTTCTGCTTCAGAGGAAACAAGAGATATTTTTTTGTAATCGCCATACAGATTCTGATCATAGGCCATCAAAAACTCCTCAAAAGAAAGCGTATAGATGGTGAGTTTGGTGACATCGCCGCTGGAATAACGGAATTCTGGATCATAAATCCGTCCAAGGTAGCTTCCTGTGATGATGAAATGGGCTTTAAAGTGACGTGTAAACTCCCGGATACGGTTATAAATTTCGGAAGACTCCTGGATTTCGTCAATAATGATGACGGTATCTTCAGAATCAATAAAGTCCGGTTCATATAACTGGAAGGCATCGTGGAGAGGATGCTCCCGCCGTTTTGTTCCAGGTGTCCAGTCGGTTGCCTGTTTATAACATTCCATAAACTGTTTGCCGCTTAATTCAAACAGGTTAATATAAATTTTGTGTTTGTAGTTTTCGTCAGCGAATTTCTGTATCAGGTAGGTTTTTCCAACCTGACGGGCTCCACCGACTTCCAGGGTACTATGACCTCCTTCATTTTTCCAATCCAGAAGACGGTCATAGACAAAACGCTTCAGATACATAAGCACAAATCCTTTCTTTAAAATCTATCTTTCATTATAGCAAAATATTTGCAGTTCATACAGTGCAAAATTGGATAAATTATGTTTTAACATTCAAATTGAAGCTTTGCACGTATATCCATAAGAATTTTGCCCAGATGATTTTCGCCATGACCATTTACAGAACCCCAAAAGTAATCTCCCCAGTTGTTTCCTTCAACAAGGTGACAATTCCCAGTAGCAAGTAATGCTTTACATAGGGTAGGATTCTGCATGAATTTGCACATACAAATTTCATACATGTACATAAGCTTTACACTTTCCCAGTCTGAACGGAGCTGCACTTCTCTTCCCAGTTTTTTTGCATCTTTTGGATTCCTTAATTTGGTAAATTGAAGCTGTTCTTTAGGGGAAATGGTCTTTTGTGCCTGGAAAGCAGCCTCATTATTTGCATACCAGTAGCCCCGGTAATATATCCGGGAAGGATAGAAGTTACTAAGAAAAGCGTATGCTCCATGAAAGTGGTCAATTGTTTGCTGGTAATGATTCGAATAGGTATTAATATACATGTAATCCCTTCTTTCTTATACAAAAAAGGAACCGCTTATGGTAAGCAGTTCCTTCTTAAACATATTTTTTTGTTTGTTATTTGTTTATTTGTGCTTCTTCTTGTTCTTCGTAATAGCGGTCTGCAATATAGCCGGCAGATTCCGCCCAAAGAGTATTTTCTGTATTTTGTAGGGCCTTGTAAGTTTTTGAATGATAAAATTTGCCCATGGCATCCGGAAAGGAAAGATTACTCTTTTCCATAATAATATCGATAACATCCCGGATCTGAATATACAGATTCATTGAAATATCTTTTCCGTTAAAAAAATATTTACCTTCCATGTTTTACACATCCTTTCGAGATTCCAATACCAGATGTTCAAGAGCAAGTGGGGTGTGAAAGGAAACCTGATTATTAACCTTATTATACCGAAGCCTTGTAACCGCTTCATCCACGCTCAAGATACCGGACAAATAAAGTTGTACAGTTTCCATGGTATTATCATCCGCAACAGGCCCAATTACAACATCATAGTGATGCTGGATATCGCCGACAGTACGGTTGAGTTTGACAAACTCCAACCATTCCTTGTCCAAGGTGGCAAAATGTTTGATTTTTAGTTCCTCGGATTGCTGGAAGATATACCGATACACATATTTGCCGCCAGTATGAGTACGCAAGTACAGGCGGTTCGCCCATTCATTTGCCTGCTGTTCGAGAACTGTGCAATAAAATCCACGACCAAAATCACGACGGTTATGTGATTTGTTCAAATCGATTTTATCAAATGCAATATTGGAGCCATGGAAAAGAACAAGCGTGGGCGTATCTTCTTCTATAATATCTTCTACGTATTGAAAAGTATCATGAATATCTAATTGGTGCAACGTTTCGTGTTGTACCAGTATTTTTTCAAATACTTGATGTTTGTAGAAAATATTAAAGGCATCGTCTTCTGATATTTGGTGCTTTTTAGCATAATATTCCAGTGCTTCAATTGATAGCATCTCTATATCTGATTGAATACTCATATACGTTATCCCTCCATTTGCTTTCATTATATCAAAAAAGAAGGTGCTTTCCAACGGTAAAATAACTATAAATGTAAAGTTGCAAAAGATGTTTGAAATGGGGCGTCACCCCATTTCACTATCCCCAAACTTCGCCCATGATTTCCACAAGAAAATCATCTAATGGAAAATCGGGAGGAAGTAATTCACCAAACGTTTCTTGAATTTCTTGGATAACTTCCGTATAAGAAGAATACGCCTGTGAAAATAAGTGGGAAGAATTTTTAAGTTCAATGATATAAAATTCTTCTCCTGGATTTAAGTCCAGTTCTTCCTGATCTTTGATCCTCCATACCGTCATAGACTCAGCAGTGCCATAACGACAGCCATCAAGTTTCTCACAAAGATATTCCTGAAAGGCTAAGAGTGATTCTGGATCAGAGAACTCTTTGTATAAATCAGGAAAAACTTCCTCTGTATATCGAAGGATAAGATTAGCAGCCTCTTCTGTAATAAGAAATCCATAGATATGAAAAACGGATGTAATGATACTCATAGATTTCTCCTTACGCAATCATTTCAAGAAACTCATCTTCAGATAAAATCTTAATGCCGAGAGACTGGGCTTTTGCTAATTTACTGCCGGCTTTTTCCCCACAAATTAGATAATCTGTCTTTTTTGTGACAGAACTGCCGGCTTTTGCTCCAAGCTCTAAAATCTTCGAGTTGATTTCATCTCTTGTAAAATGAGCAAGTTTTCCTGTTGCAACGATAGTACATCCTGTAAATACATTTTCTTTCATCATAGTATTCATTTCCTTTCTTTCTTCAAATATAAGTTCTTTTTGGAGTTCGTGCCAGAGAATTAAATTGTTTTCATCAGAAAACCAGTCATGGATATTCTGATTCAGAGTATCACCAAAGTCATCTAACTGGGTGAAATCATAGTCACCAGAGGCAGCATCAAAAAATTCCTGTAGACTGCCGTGGAATACTGTATCCAAAATCCTGCTTTTGGTCCTTCCGACCATAGGAATATCCATGGAAACCAGGAACCGGACAAAGGTAGTATTCCGGCTGGAAGTAATGGAATTCCATAATCTTTCAAAGGATTTTTTACCGAAACCTTCCAACTGTAAGATTTCTTCCTGATGTTCATTTAGATGGTAAATATCCGGAAATGTCTGGAGATAACCCAAAGTCAGGAATTTTTCCAAGGTAGTTTCGGAGAGTCCCTCGATGTTCATTGCTTTTTTTCCAACGAAATGTGTAAAGCGTTTTCGGATCTGGCTATCACAGTTGGGATTGTCACAATGCACCGTTTCAATGAGACGCCCATCATTTCCTTTTCTTTGATAGATACGAGTCTGAGAACCACAGCATGGACATACAGGAGGAACTGCATCTACGTAATGACCACGTTCCAGATTTTCTTCAATATGAGGAATGATCATATTACGTTTTGATACAGAAATTCTACAACCTGGCACCAATTCTAATTCTTTGATAAAGGTCAGATTGTGAAGGGTTGCTCTGGAAACAGAGCATCCGTCAATTTCCACAGGGTCAAAAACTCCCACAGGTGCAATTTCTCCGAAACGGGTGGGTGTCCATTCTATATTGCGAAGAGTGGTTTCGTAAGTTTCGTCTTCAAACTTAAAAGCCAGTCCATCTTTATAATGATGTCCGGTACGCCCGCAGTTTTTGGAATAGTCCAGACTGTCGAAAATCATTACAATTCCGTCAATAGGCAGATGTTTTTTGCCTGCCAGATCAGTCAGCCTTTCAATATACTGATTTACAAGTTCCGAGGTTAAGGGATGGTTTGCAGCAATATAAGGACAAGGCTGAAAACCATAGTCAAACAGGCTGGAAATTTTCATAGCTCTGCTGTCTGGAAAGAGAAATGGAGAGTCCAGACCTTCCAGAACATTAAAAGGCATAAAGTGCAGACAGCGTCCTGCACAATTTGCCGGATCAAGACTTCGCACAGAGCCAGAAGCCAGATTTCGCCCATTTTTGTAAGGTTCTCCTTTTCCATCTCGGAGGGTTTCTTTTAAACGCTCAAAGTCATGGGTTGGGATGAAGGATTCTCCAACAATCACTAGCCGGCCTTTATATGGAATTGAAAGAGGGACATCAACGTATGCAGGGATGTTATGGGTGATAAGTTCCCCAATTTCTCCGTCGCCACGCGTAGAAGCCTCTACAAGTGTTCCATTTTCGTAGACCAATTTAGTCGTTAATCCGTCCAACTTCAGCATAAACAGAACCGGCTGCTTACCGGCAAAGCTTATCAAGTCCTGTACCTGCTTTGTCTTATCTAAAGAGAGCAAAGGGACTGGATGCTTTACTTTGGGAAGTTCACTGATGGGAGTATAGCCTACGGTTTGTGTCGGTGAATTGGATAAGATAAAGCCTGTCTGCTTTTCTAATTCCACTAATTCATCGAAGATTCGGTCATATTCCGCATCACTGATATTCGGACTGTTCTCATTATAATAAGCGTTACGCTGTAAATTCAGATAGTCCACCAGTTGTTTGATTTTTTCCACGTTTGATAATTCATTGGGATGGTTCATTTTATTCTTGTCTCCTTTTCTATGGTATAGTTGTAATTCTTATTTGTTCCGGTTTTTCTTCCTCCTTTCTTTGCGTTTAGGCATAAAAAAAGAGAATGACACGGATGTTCATTCTCTAATGCGTGCAGTTTCCTGCAAAATAAAAAAAGCCAGAAATCCCTGCTGGTAGCGTGGTATACTTCTGACACTTTTACAAACCTAAACTGCGTGCGTATATCCTTTCCGGATGACACAAATAATAATTACATAGTAAGTGTAACACTATATGTAGTATGCGTCAATATAAAAACACTATATATCGTTTAGTCTGAGAGGAGAATTACTATATATAGAGGAAGCATGGATATGGAAAATATTATCTCTTGATTTCAGAACGTATGTTCTATATAATGAGATGTAAAGGAGGGGAACGTGAGTTTGGGAAAAGTGATACTTAAATGAAAAACTAAATTCCGGTTTTGGACCAAATGCAAGAGTAAATTCCATATAGGTCGAAGTTACTTTTGCA